>DATHDV010000108.1:0-10004 GCA_035318845.1 Chitinophagaceae bacterium | reverse complement strand
AATTGCGTTTTATTTTATCTGTTCTTTAAACAAAATAGTTATTTTTTCGGCCCATCTTTTATACTCTTTACCAGATGGATGCAGTCCGTCAGCAGCCAATAATGAGTTATCAGCAGCTGCTTCTCTTGTCCACGGAGTGATATCTATATAATGAACATGATATTGTTCTGCGATTTTTTTATTAGCGGCATTATATACATCGATCTCCCGGGCTATTTCCTCCCTGTCCCTGCCAGTTGCAAACGGTGTAACACCCCAGTCAGGAATAGACAGCACAACAACCCTTTCAGCTTTATTGCCGGCATAAGCAATTGCTTTTTTCAGCAGTTCTTCAAACCCGGGTTTATAGTTGTCAACCGAACGGCCGCGGTATTGATCATTGACACCGATCAGTAATGAAACAAGATCATAAGATGACCGCAAAGGATCTGCATGGTTGGCAGCTATAATTCCTGCTTCCAGTTCATCGGTTGTCCAGCCTGTTTTGGCAACAATGCGGGGAGATTGAAAATCCGCGGAGTCATTTTTCATCATCGCATAAACCTGGTTGGGGAAATTATCCTGTGATGGCAGCATTTCACCAACCGTATAAGAATCGCCTAAAGCGAGATAAAAATATTTTTTTGCTGTTTGGCCTGGAGCTGACATGGCTGTTTCATTCTTATGGCAGGGAAAAACGCCGTTAATAAAAAACAATATTACTAAAATCAATTTCATAAAAAGTCAATAACCCATTTAGCCACTTTATTGTCGCGATAGATCCGGCGGTGACCAAGTCCTTTTGTAATTACGAATTCAATATTTGGATAGTTTTCCGATCTTAGTTTCAGCGCATCACCGACGGGGGTTGTCTCATCCTCTTCATCATGTATCCATAAAACTTTTGCCCGGATATGTTTCATGGCCCTGCTGATGGAATACCATCCGGGAGCGACCCCGCCTTTTTTAATGATCAATTGCTCAAATCCCGGCCGGATAGAAGGATCTAACTGTAAGAATTTAAAAAAATTATCAATAGCTGATGTTGTTTCGGTGGCGGGTGCAATTAATGCCAGCCTGCAATCTTCTGTATGATCGATCTCTTCCAGGGCAAGACAAACTGCTAATCCTCCAAAGGAATGTGCCATATAAGAATCGATGGGTCCGAACTTCTTATCAATCTCCTGGATCGTCCTTTTATACAAAGGAGCATTGACCTGTTTGCCATCGCTGCGTCCATGGGCCGGCGCATCAAAAGCAAGCACTTCATAGCCTTTTGTTATGAGTGGCTTAATATACTTTTCAAAATTCACAACAGAGGATTCAAATCCATGAATAATGAGAACCTTTCTTCCAGCAGGATGCCCGCCCGGATGACTTGGTCGGACGGGGTTCCAGCGCCATCCGCGGACATTTAGATCATCGATCTTAAAATGCAGCTTTTCCGACTGATCAAATATTTTGGGTAAAGGCTTTTTATTTCTGAACTGGGGTGTGCAAAAGAGCTCAAAAGCCTTTTCGGCAGCTTTCTTTTTAGAGATAGAGGAAAGAACTTTGAATTTTGTCCTGACATAACTGAGTGCTAAACGCTGGGTTAATTTCATACAGCGCAAAAATAGGATGTACCTTTATACTTAGAGGAATCAGGTTTTTTAATAATAAGAAAATAACCGGGGGTATGGATATCGTATTAATAGGTTCAGGAAATGTGGCGACCGTTCTGGGCAGAAAATTTATTTCAGCGGGCCACCGGATAGTGCAGGTAGTGGGAAGAAATGCAAAAGCGGCCAGTGCATTGGCCTACGAATGGAATACCGTATCCACCAATTACCTTATTGCCATTAACAAGACTGCCGAGGTTTACATTATTGCAGTATCGGATGACGCAATTGATGATGTGGTGAAAGGACTGAAATTACCGGGCAAGATAGTGGCGCATACTGCCGCATCGGTGCCGAAGGAAGTTTTAAAAAAAACAACAGAGCATTATGGCGTCTTTTACCCGTTGCAAAGCCTGAATAAGGATATGAAGACCCTGCCTGATGTGCCTATTTTTTATGATGGCAGTGATGATATGACAAAGAAGAAACTGAAAACGCTTGCTAACTCTGTTGCGGAAGAAAAAGTAGCTGAGGCTGGTGATGATGAAAGGTTAAAAATCCATGTCGCCGCCGTGTTTGTAAGTAATTTTGTCACTCATCTTTATGCATTAGCTGAAGAATATTGCCGCAAAGAAGGACTTGATTTCAAGCAGTTATTGCCTCTTATCGAAGAAACTGCTTCAAGGATAAAAGAGATCGCTCCTCAACAGGCCCAAACAGGCCCGGCATTGCGGCATGACAGTGAGACCATTCACAAACACCTGGAACTTTTGAAGGATCATCCCCAGTTAAAGAATATTTATGTATTGCTCACGGAGAGTATTCAGCAGGTGAAATAAGGAATAAGAAATAAAAAATAAAAAATTAGAAAGTAACCGTTCCGGGTAAACTGTGGGTGTTTTAATAAGCATTAGACTTAAGATGAAATGCTTAAAGAGGGACTCACCACTTCCTTATTCCTTATTTCTTATTCTTTATTTCTTATTTTAACAGATTTCCCGAACAAGCAAATCTATTCTTTCTTTTAGCATTACTTTTGCGACCGAAAGAGAAAAAAGGATGTACAAAGTAAAATTTAAGTTTGAACAGAAAGGACTGGAACCGGTTATCCTTGAAAATGTTGAATCCGGTCAATCCCTTTTGGAAATAGCCCTGGGGAATGATATTGAATTGCATCACAACTGCGGTGGTGTGTGCGCCTGCACCACTTGTCATCTTTATATAGACAAAGGGATGGAATACATTGATGAAATAACGGACCGGGAAGAGGACTTCATCGACAGGGCTGCTAATCCACGGCTGAATTCAAGATTGGGCTGCCAGTCGCTGCTGAATGACGGGGGAGGAGAGATAGAAGTAACTTTGCCCGACCAGACACAATTTTTAGGAGAATGATGAGGGAAGCTATTAGCTGTTAGCCATTAGCTATTAGCTTCGAGTTAAAGAAACCAGTAACCAGAAACAAGTAACTAGATCATGAGTCATTTTGAACCACCGATACACTGGAACGATCATGAAGACATCGCTCAAAAACTGTATGAACGTTTTGGCGATGATTTCAATGAGGGAAAAATTTACCGCATCCGTTTTACTGAATTATTAGAATGGATACTGCAAATCCCCGGCTTTGCAGGCAAAAGAGAGGAAAGTAATGAAGGCCACCTGGAAATGATACAGAGTGCCTGGGTGTATGAGTGGAGGGACAATCAGAAATAAAAAATCAAAATTAAAAAACCAGGCATGAAAGTCGAAAATAAAAAACCTATTTTCGACTTTTGATTTTTGATTTTTGAATTTTGAATTTATGAGCAATGTTCTCAAACTTTTTAAAAAGATCACTACATTTATTTTTGATGTCGATGGCGTACTTACCGATGGAACCGTGCTGGTGCTGGAAGATGGTTTGCAGGCAAGACGTATGAATATCAAAGATGGTTTTGCTTTGCAGATGGCAGAGAAGAATGGATACAGGGTACTGGTCATCTCGGGTGGAAATTCGCCGCAAGTAACGCAGCGCCTGGAAAAATTAGGTATCAGCAATGTTCACATGTCTGTGTTGGATAAAAAGACATTTGTGCTTGATTACATTTCATCAAACAAATTAAAAACGGAAGAAGTATTGTATATGGGTGACGATCTGCCCGATCTGCCTGCCTTATCCGTTGTTGGTTTACCTTGCTGCCCGGCCGATTCCGTCAGCGAAGTGAAGGAAGCCGTGCAATATATTTCTCCTCTCAATGGCGGTAATGCCTGTGTAAGGGATGTGATTGAAAAAGTGCTGAAGCTGAACGACAACTGGAACTACCGGGTTGACGTAACCTCCCGCTGATAGTATACCCTGCTAAATAAGGAATAAAAAATAAGAAATGAGGAATTAATCGCTTCGATTGATCTTACAGGTATTTTAAAAAGGTAGAACTATAAAAAGCAATAAATGAAACGCTTAAAGAGGAACGTAACACTTTCTCATTCTTTATTTCTTATTCCTTATTTTCTTTTATCTTTCAGTAAATTTTATCCATGAGATTGATAGCAGCCTTTCTTAAGTTGGTGCGACTGCCCAATCTCTTCTTTATTGCCCTGTCGCAGGCGCTGTTTCAATTTTGTATTTACACCCCGATGTATAAAGGACTCATTCCTGCCAATGACCTGCTTCATTTTATTTTCCTGTCATTAGCTTCCTTACTGATCGCCGCAGCGGGTTATATCATCAACGATTATTTTGATATCAATATTGATGAAGTGAATAAACCCGGCAGGATGGTGGTGGATAAGGTCATTCACCGCCGCTGGGCCATTGCCTGGCATTTTATACTGAACTCCGCCGCTTTGGTCCTGACCATCCTCGCATTGCCTTTTTTGGATAAATGGTATTTGATATTGGCCAATATGTTTTGCATGGCGCTGCTCTGGTTTTATTCCACCAGTTTTAAACGAAGATTACTGGTTGGCAATATTGTCATTTCATTGCTTACGGCCTGGACGATCCTCATTATCTTTTTTTCAAAAGTTAATTTGTCTGACGCTTTTGGAAACGGCGACACTCATCATTATAAACTTTTCCGGATGGCTATACTATATGCCGGCTTTGCTTTTATTATTTCGTTGATACGGGAAGCCATCAAGGATATGGAAGATATGCCCGGCGATACAAAATATGGCTGCCGTACCATGCCCATTGTATGGGGAGTAAATGCAACAAAGGTCTATGTGGCCGTTTGGATGGTGGTGTTGATCGCATTATTGGTAGTGATACAGATCTACATACTGCAATTCAAATGGTGGCTGCCCATCGCATACAGCGTGGTAACCATTATTCTTCCATTGGTTGTTGTGTTGTTGCAATTGAGAAAAAGCACAACGCCCGTTCAATATCACCGGCTGAGTAATATGACCAAACTGGTCATGTTCACCGGCATTCTTTCTATGATCTTTTTCTATTTCTATCTATGAATAAAATCATTTTAGCTTCCCAATCTCCGCGCCGCAAACAATTACTGGAATGGGCCGAAGTGCCCTTTGAAGTGGTCGTGCAGGATTCGGATGAACATTTCCCTCCCGGTTTAAACCCCGAAGAGGTTGCGGTCTATATTGCCAGGAATAAGGCAATTGCCGTGCAGCAAAAAAGAAATCCCGGTGAAATAATCCTGGCTGCCGACACCATTGTAGTGTTGAATGATAATATTATCGGTAAACCTGTTCACCGCGAAGAAGCCATTACCATTTTGCTGGCTCTATCGGGTGAAAAACATAAAGTGGTGACCGGTGTTGTGATCAGGAAGGATGAAGAAGAAATTTCATTTGCCGATATCACCGAAGTGGAATTTCATGACCTGAGCATCGAACAGATAGAATTTTATGTGGACAAATACAAACCCTACGATAAAGCCGGGGCCTATGCCATCCAGGAATGGATCGGGGTCATCGGCATCAAATCAGTCAACGGAGATTTTTATAATGTGATGGGGCTGCCGGTGAGCCGGGTTGTCCGGGAATTACACAAATTAATCGGTTAAAAATAACGCCAGTTCGGGATGAAAATACTTAGGTGGCATTTGCGACCCTGGTTACTTTCGTTTAATCAGAATGGAAACAGGAAGGTTAATGAGGAATGAAAATGAGAAATAAGGAATAAAAAATAAGGAATGAGAAAGTAAACGGCTTAAACAGTAACGTAGCACTTTCTTAATCGCATTCCTTAATCCTTATTTCTCGTTTTCTGTTTCTAGTTTCATTTTAATTAATAAGAAATAAAGAATAAGGAATAAGGAATCAGAAAGTAATTAATGGAAGATAAAAAAAGAAAAGTTGATCTCGAAGACCGGTTAGTGGATTTTGCATGTATGTGTCTTGGGGTATGCGAATTATTGCCTTCGACAAAAGCAGGTCAAAACCTGGAGTACCAGTTGTCAAAAAGCGGCACGGCCCCGGCTCTAATTTATGGCGAGGCACAGTCGGCTGAGTCAGGTGCAGACTTTGTCCATAAATTGAAAATGGTTTTGAAAGAAATAAGAGAATCAAGAGTAAATCTAAAAATAGCAAAGAGAAAGCCGATTGTAGTTCATGAAAAGGTTGAAATTGCTTTTAAGGAATCTAATGAGTTAATGGCGATTTTTCTGAAAAGCGTTGAAACCGCCAAAACTAACAACGAAAAGCAAAAAAAGTAACGAATTACTTCTTTATTCCTTATTCTTTATTTCTTATTCCTTATTTCAATCCCGGGCCATGACCGAACGACTTCTCCAATTCATCTGGCAATTTCAATACTTCAATAAAAGTGAACTGGTAACTGATGGTGGTGATCCGGTACAGGTTATTTTTCCGGGGCAATACAATACCAACCAGGGTCCTGATTTTTCCGATGCAAAAATTAAAATTGATAAAACAACCTGGGCAGGTTCAGTGGAACTCCATATCAAAACTTCTGACTGGAATAAACACAATCACCAGGGAGATAAGAATTATACCAACGTTATCCTGCATGTGGTATGGGAAGATGACGGAATGAAAAGTAATGTACCCGTTACAGAATTGAAAGACCGGGTTTCTAAAATCTTATTACAGCGATACGAAGAGTTAATGAATTCCTCCGCATTTATTCCCTGCGAAAAAAGTATTACGACAGTTCGCGACATCACCTGGAAGAGTTGGAAAGACAGGTTGCTCGCTGAACGCCTGATGCGAAAAGCAAAAACAGTTGAAACTTACCTGCAGCAAAACAATTATCACTGGGAAGAAACCTTCTGGTGGATGCTGGCCAGGAATTTTGGAATAAAAGTCAACACTGATGCGTTTGAAGCAATAGCGAGGTCTGTGCCTTTGAACATGTTGGGCAAGCATAAAAACGGGGTGATCCAGCTGGAAGCATTGTTGTTTGGACAAGCTGGTCTTTTAGGAAATAAGTATAAAGAGGATTATCCTAAACTTTTATGGCGTGAATATAAATTCATGAAAGGAAAATATAAATTGAGACCGGTTCATCAGCCCATTTATTTTTTGCGGATGCGACCCGGCAATTTCCCAACCATACGGTTAGCCCAGTTAGCAGCCCTGGTAAGCGAATCTTCTCACTTGTTTTCCAAAATAAAAGAAGCAAAGAACGTAAAAGAGCTGCAGCAGTGGTTTGATATAACGGCGAATGATTACTGGCATTATCATTACCGTTTTGATGAAATAACTTCCTTCAAAAAGAAAAACCTCGGGACAACTATGATCGATAATATCATCATCAATACAGTTGTCCCGGTTCTTTTTGCTTACGGAACTTATCATGATGAAAACAAATACAAGGACAAAGCTTTGAAATGGCTGGAAGAAACTGGAGCTGAGACAAATAGTATTACCAAAGGATTTGTGAAACTTGGTATTGAAAACAAAAATTCTTTTGACAGTCAGGTATTAATTGAATTAAAAACACAATATTGTGATCGGAAAATGTGCTTAGATTGTGGGGTGGGAAATTTTCTTTTAAAGGAAAGAACATGATAAAAACGATATTGCCGGGATTCTTTCTGGTGTTTTTCGCTAACACGAAGGCACAGAAAGTGGATCGTTTTGTTAAAGATGTAAAACAGAATATCCATTCGTATAAAGCATTATCACCTGTACTTGAGAAATACAAAAGTGGGACAACGAATTGGAGTCAACCAAAAACTAATTTTTTTGGATGCAGATCATATTTTCATTCGTATGTTTTCCAAAAACCTGTGAAGGATCCTGACCACCCGGTTTATGGAGTGCCTGTAGAAATCTACTACAAAGATGATAAAATAGTATATGCTTCCATAGTTATTAGTGGTGAGTGGGATAAAATTCTTCATAAGTATTTGCCTGATGATACATTGTTCAGATATGTTGATCGTCAATTTTCTGACTCAGTATTGGGAGAATACAATAAAATGCATAATGTTGAATTTACCTGGCATGATCTATTTGAAGAACGAATTGATAACTTCTCAACTGAACCAGGTCTGGGATTTTGGAAGGATGGAGAGCCAAGAACAGAGTGGGAAAGGGTGTATCTGCCTATGGTAAAAAGAAAAGACCATATTGCGATTCAAAATGAATGCAAATCGTTTAATCCTGTGAGAAGAGCGTATGGTGCTTTTGCTCTTTTTCACTTGAAAGATGCAGGCGAAAGTTTAAGCGATTCTGAGAACAAAATGTTTTTAGAAATATCAGCTTCAAAAGATAAAGTCCACTATTCCTGGGGGTGCCTTGGTTATCCCGATAAACCTATAGATGAAATGTTAAAGGAAGAAATCGAAGCATATCTTAAATTCAAAAAAAGAAACAATATCAATTAACCCCATACTCCCCAATCCACCTTCACTTCAATATCCGGATGAATACTTAGCATGACAGGACAGGTTTCGCCGGCATTTTTTAAAATGAACTTTGTTTTTTCCTCAACAGCTTTCAATGCATCAGGGATATGAAAAGTTAATTCAATACCACCCACCCGCCGCGGATCGGCCTTCATGATCTTCAACACTTCGATGTTTACCCCATCCATGTCAAAGCCCATAGCTCTTGCCTTGATGCCCATCACCGTTATCATGCAGGTGGCAAGACTGGTGGCCATCAGGTCAGTGGGAGAGAACCGTTCGCCTTTACCATTATTATCAACCGGGGCATCGGTTTCAAAGGAAGAGCCGCTGCGCAGGTGGGTGCAGGTTGTCCGCAGGCCGCCATTGTAAACTACTGTAGAGGTCATTATCAATATTTTGCCCTAAATTTACGTTTAGTTATTATTAAAAAGTATTTGCGTGAAGAAACTAAGCATCACTGTAATTCTTGTAACTGTTGTAATTGGATTATCCGCACAGGATTCAACAGGAACCAGCCATAAAAAAACAAGTGATAAGAAAGAAGCCAAGCGTCAGAAGATAAGTAATCTTATCCGCCAGGCCGAAGAAGGTGTACTGGTGTACCGGAAGCAAAGCATCATTGGCGTCCAGGCCCGCAACAATGGCTATGGGTTATTCTATGAACTGGGCAGAATGAAAACAACCCGCAAGACAAATATTTACCGGCTCGATCTTACTGAGATAAAACATCCAAAGGAAGAAAAACAAACTTCCGGCGGAATAGCAGGGATATTCAGCAATCCTTATATCTATGGTAAGATCAATAGTTTTTACCAGCTCACCCTGGGCTTTGGCCAGCAATACATGCTGGGTCAGAAAGGAAATAAGAACGGTGTTGCTATCTCAGCAGTTTATTCCGGCGGGTTGGCATTGGGTTTTCTTCGACCCTATTACCTGGAAATAATGGATCCGAATGGCGGAGATAACCTGTTCGTTAAATACGAACAAGACAGCACTTTGTTCCTGAACGGTGATATAGTTGGCGGTGGTGGTCTTGGCAAAGGTTGGGGTGAACTAAAATTCAAACCCGGTGGTTTTTTAAAAACAGCGCTGCGATTTGATTATGGCCGTTATAATGAACTTGTCTCAGGTATAGAAATAGGGATCAGTGGTGAATTTTATGCTTCCAAGATCCCCATTCTTGCTAAACAGAAAGATAAACAATTCTTCTTCCAGGGATATATTGCCGTGCTGTTTGGCCGACGCAAGTAAGACCTGTATTTTTGCTAAATAATTGTGTTGCTAGCTGCAGTAATTCTATTGAGCTTCTGTTGCGACGCTCCATTCAGGGTTCTGTTCGCTATTGAATTAATTAAAATACTCAATATTCAACACACAACAATCAATTCGCAAGTGATTGCCCTCAACTTGAATATTGACATATTGATTATTGAATATTGAGAGTTACAAATGAATGAACTTAAAGTTATAAGCGAACCCCGCCCCAAAAAACCCGACTGGCTCCGGGTCAAGCTTCCTATCGGGGAAAATTATAAGCATGTCCGGGATATAGTTGACAACCATAAACTTCACACCATTTGTGAAAGCGGCAACT
>DATHDV010000107.1:0-7307 GCA_035318845.1 Chitinophagaceae bacterium | reverse complement strand
TTTTACACACTAAGTTTTGATATTGCATGGCATTGGTCCGGAACTGGTCCTGTGCATCCTTGCTTAGGGTAAGTATCTTGGTAATAGTGTAGGATCCCTCGACAGAAATGTTTACGTCAAAGTCAAAGTTGATATCCGCAGGGTTGGTGCCGCATACACTGTTATAGGGTAATGAAAAATTTTTCCTTGTATCTGTAAATAAAACAGAATTATCGCAGTCATTAGTAATGGTAATTGTGAGGTCGTATAAACAATCATAGCATATCGTTCCGCCCGGAGGGTTACACCTATTCAACTGCAACTGCTGCGGGTCAAGCCTGTATTCAAAATGTCTTACCCCTGGTGACGTAACAAGTAATGTTTTCGTCATCGTGATGCTTCGTCCGTTCACCACATTTGTTTCGGGATCCAGCAATTGTTTTTTAGGAACATCGTTCCAGTTATTTGGGTTTGGAACCGGCAATCCATTTAATGAGGGCAATGCCTCCAGGTTCACCGGGCTTACTCCTGTCAGCGCTGTGGCTACGGTGCGGCCATGCATATCTACATAGCTTACGCTATACTGGCCGTTGGCATCCCTTACCATATTTTTTTCATAATGGCTGGCTATGCCTGCATCTGTACCAAAGAGGATATCAATTTCATCCTGCGACGGCGATGAGTAGAAATATTTTGTTTCATGAGTGGAACCAAGCTGGTGCAGTTGCCCTACTCCGCCCTGTGATAATAAGCGGCCGGTAGCATCTTGCGTATAGCGTGTTTCAGTAAAAGCATAACCGTTTGCATCAGGAATAAATTTGTTGAAGCCTTCGTTCACTTTTGGGTTCAGCGGACTGTAATAATTACCTGCTCCACGGACTCCATCCAGGTTTGCCGTTTTATCTAATGCCGGTGCACCGTTGCCGCAGACAGTCTGGCCGGTTTGCAATATGTCATACAATTCTTTTGGATAACCTTCATTTCCGGCAGCCCTGTTGAAGTTTTTAGTAAAGGCAATAACAGTATTCAGAGTGGGTGCAGGCAGTACCTGTATAGTAGGTCGTCCCTGGTAATCGTAGAATGTTTCAGCTACTACCGTGGAAGGTGTTTCCTGCGAATTGTCTTTTGTTACCGTTTGCCTTGAACGAAGTGTGCCGTCAAAATAACTGATAACTGTTTTTCTTTTTCCATCTTCAGCATAGGTGGTACTTACCTGCCAGTTAAGACTTTCCTCATGCCCGGCAGCCAGGGTGTACTTACCCGCATCGGCGTCAAGAGTGGTTGTCCACACACCGTTTATGATCTGCCCGTCTGTTCTTACCTGTACGGCCCTTACACGGTAAAAAATAAAACCGGCTCCATCATATAGCATTGGAATTTTATAACAGTTCTGTGTGATGGGCACCGTAACCCTGGTGGCATTATTAAAGAATATTTTTTCTGCATCAAACGAACCGTTTGTTTTATAAGCATCGGCTGCATCATTATCTACCCAGGCCCATTCAAGATCATAATCAGTAGGGAAGCTGGTGAATGAACTGCCGGGATTAGGATAATTCCAGCTTACAGCAAGTTCATCAGCAGTTGACCCGCAATCTCCCCCTGCAGTATTAGTTAACCCTGTAACATAAGCGGTGCAAATAAAAGGCTGGTCATAGGATGAATGTATTTCACCAACTATTTCAAGAAAAGGGGTGATGTCCCATGTTACATTTTTAGAAATTATTTTTATAACAATAGTTATAGAGTAACCGCCATTATCATCCACATAGTAAGAAGCGGCATCCGACTTCTGCGCCATCCCGATTTTATAATCAAGATGCAGCATTTTTTGTATGGGAGCCTCCTGTGTGCCGTCAAGTTTTGTTTTTGTTATCTCAACTGTAACATCGGTAATAAAATTATTGGGTACATACTGCAATACCTCTTCATTTATTTTCAGCATCACCACATTCTGCATTTTCAGCACCGGGCCGAGCAGGGGCCGGATATTAACATCCGCATATACGGGGTCAGTAACTATAAGAGGATTACTGTTCTCTACAAAAAACAATTGTGGATTCACAGTTAGATTCGGGATAACACCTTTATACACTTTTTCCTGTGCAATACCGGAGTGGCCTGCCAGCAAAAACAGCGCTGAGAAAAAGATATGGCTTAAGAGTTTTCTCATATAATGCAGACAGATTTATTGATAATTTTTATAAATAATATAATCTTTATATGCACTGGCGGGTTTTATATCACCGGGCCCGTCAAAAAAGAGGTATTTGTCCTCACTGAAAACAGATTCACTCACCTGCTCCACCCGGTAGTTCTGAAACAGAAATATAAGATCAGCTCTCCGTACATCATAGCTATCGGGCAAAGGGTCATATAATCCGTCATCCTTCAGCCTGTATTTTATTGTTATAAGGTGATGGCTTTCCGGTTCATATTCCAGTACCATTGATTCGTAAACGACATTAGAATCATTGGCTGTAAAGGAGATCTGCCATACTGAGTCGGAAGTCGTGATCATATATACATAATCAGCTTTCATGTGCGCCATCATACTGTCCAGCATGGTACGCATAGGCAGAAAACTTCCGGTAGCGGTTGCGGACGTCTTGCCCACCAGTATAAATTTTTCATCTTTATACACTGCAATGGCAAATGAGTCGTTTTGCATATACTCAATATTGTCCAGTTTGTACAGCGCTTTGTTTCCATTAAAGGTATAAGTGCCTCTTAGCTCTGTATGGACAAAATCTGCCGAGTCGGTACCGGCCCAGAGCGTATCACTACTGTATTCCATTTTTACATCAAATGTGAGGAAGAAGGCGCTGTCATATACTTTGTTGATAGATACTATTTCATCGTATATGGAATCAGCCAGTGTTTGCCCTTTCCCTGCCAGGGTTGTAAGGAACAGGCAAATGCAGCAAATAGTTCTTATTGCCATTCTCCAATTGTTTATGTTTCTTGTTTTCATTTCTTGCAATTGCTGTTGTTAATAAATTTTATTCGGTTATCTTTTTTTGCAGTGCACTCCTTGTTTCTGTTATTGTCTTAATGCCCCTCTCCGTTTCTTTTTTCACTCTTATAAGTGTACCGTCATCATCGTATTCATAAAAACTGCTGTAGTTGTTTTCATCCTGCTCTGCCATCAGTCGCAGCGTGACAGGATGATACACAAAACTCTTCATGTTGGCATTGAAAGGATGGATACGGAGGTCGTCCCAGTACACATCTTTGTCGCCGGTACTCCTGAGTTTAACTTCCATACTGGTGGCATTAGCCGGAATATCAAATACTGCTTCATAACGCTGCCAGCCTTCTATGATTTTGCCTGTTGGGGTAAAGTTGAAAGTAGCCGTTGTGCTGTTATCAAAAAACACCTGTGCCTGGTTGGATGTATAATTGTCACACTGGCATGCAGCAGCTCCCTCTTTTACCCATGCACTGAAAACCATCTTCTGTCCCTGTATGGGTGAAAACACATCGGTAAGTGCATTGTCTTTTACCTGGATGATATCAGGTTTTTCACAGGTGAAAGTGCCAGTGGTTACAGCTGCCAGTGCCCCTGCCTCGGTCAAAAAGAGATAATCTTTGGGAACTACTTCAAAGTTTGTAAACCCCGGTTTACGCCAGGTAAGGTATGAAGTTGATGCACCTTCCTCTTCATAGTAATCGATGCGTATTTGATGAGGGACCCCGATTGAGCAGTTGATGGTAAAATCAGCAGGCATAGGACCATGATTTATAAAATAATTACCCAGGTTAACCAGGTTGCCATCCACGAAAACCCTCATACCATCATCTGAAATAACACGAAATGTATAAACTCCCGAATAAGGAGCTTGTACCCATGCCTCCCATCTTACACAATAATAATCATATCCGTTTACGGTTGGAGGCCTGTTGCCAATTCCGGGTGGAGGTTGAATACCGGGATTCAGGAAGAAGGCAAAGTTTCCATTGCTTTGTTTTTGAACATAAGGATCGTTTTGAGAAGTAAACCCGGTATTGCTGTTTAATACATCAGCTGCCTCATCCCTCACTCTTTCATGGAAATGTTTCCAGCCTTCAAGGAAATTTCTGCTTAAGGGACCAAAGTTGAAATAATGGCCCTGGATACCAGTTCCGTTGGGGGTTACCCATGTACCTGTTGTGGTAGTAATTAAATTTTGAATGTTTATATCATAACCCAATGCATCAGCCGCCGCCGTTATAATATTGGCATGAGCAGAAATACTTTCGTTAGGGCCAAGTTTTAAACTTGAAACGCCGCTATGTCGTTCCGTATTTACAATATGCGAAGCTGCATTGTCAATAACAAGGTGCCGCTGCGGTTTGCAGAAAACTGCACAGTTATTACTCTGGTAACTGTAATCTTCAAACCCGTCGAATGCGGCACTGCGGAGTTTTGAATTATTGGCTACCGCTACCGGTAAGGATTTATCATAACCATAAAGACCGCAATTGAACCTGCCCAGCGGATCTGTGTTCTCCAGTTCAAATCCCTTGTTGTTAAACTGGGTTACCTTACTGTTCCATTTCCAGGTGGCCGGATTGCCGCCTGTACCATTGATGGCATCATTGTTTATTACAATCCCATCTCCTGTGTTGGGTGAAATCCAAAAGCTTTTATAGTTGGTTGCTATCACCCCTCCTTTTGAAAGTTCTTCAGTAACTGCTGCTGCATCAGATTCCCGGCGGTTGTCGTAATATACATAGCCAACATCGGCACGCCAATTACCCAGCACGCCTTTAGTATAAGGGTTCATGCGCTTGCGGGTGAAATGAGAAAAGCATAAAGTGGTAACTTCATCAGCTGTACAATATGCATATCCCGGTGGCGGGATAGTGGGAGCACCTGAAGCAGGGCCTATATATACAATAGGATTATCGGGTGTGCAGTTATAATATCTAAGATCAATGCTTATTTTCCTGTTTGAAAAAAACCAACTGTTAACGTCGAAGCATACCCTGGAAACATTAATAGGTGGTCTTTGAGATTCCATCAGACGATTAATCATTATGCCAGTAGCAAAATTCTTCGAAGGATCAAACTTATCTTTAATCATTTCTCTAACCACTTTTGTGATATCAAGATTATAATCTTTATTTGACCGTTCGGGAGCAGTACCCTTTACCGGAAGCTGGTTTTCCTCACCCCCGGGCGGGGCTGCATCATACTTTTGTCTCCATGCATTCACATTTGAGAAAGATGGCCAGTCAGATTTCATCCTTGAAAGAACAAAGTCATTAGGAGAACCCGGTTGCGAGTAATGAGGGCTCAGAGAGCTATGATTTGTGTGGACATATTCCTCACCAACATAAATATCATGATTATCCCAATGTGAAGGAAGATGTATTTCTGCAGAAACAATTTTACTGTTCCCATCGAGGTCGGGAAGATTGTCAAAATTAAACAACACCCAACTTCTGATCCGGTAGTCCTCCTGATGACTACCAAGGTTATTCTGTGTTGCAATAAAATAACTTGGATTAGGAGTGAGTCTATAAATTCGGGTAAAACCGCTTAATACACCTTTATTTTTTTTCCGATATTCTCCAAAGGCTGCGCTTTGTGTCACAGCGACATTTGCAGGTAAGACAGTTGCTAGCCTCACCACCGTTTGTATTGAATCCTTAGTATAAAAAGCCTCATCCACCCTCCATTTTTCTTTAAATGTGTTGGCAGTAGTGTTTATTATTTTGGTTTCGTCATCCACTATTAATTTTAAATCGCTACCCACTGTTCGTAATGGGTTTGCAAGACTTGTAAACCCGCCAACCGATGCTTCTACCAGATTTCGCTTACCACTGCGGATGATTTTTATAGTTACATCAGCACCGCTGTAGGGGTCGCCGTTTTTATCGATGAACAGGAATTTGCTTTCTGTATTGTCCGGGTCTTTATTCATATTCAAGGCCCATATTTTCCTTACAAATTTTGAATTATCATCGGGGTCACGGGACTTGGGTATAGTAACGGGGGGGCCGCTTGGATAACAACCTGGTTCGTCAACGACCTCTGCATTTGAATGATCGCTGACAAATAATTCATCGCCGCTTTCAAATACTTTCATAAATTCATTCAAATCAACTCCCGCTGTTGTGATTTTGCCATTCTGAAAACGGACATGCTCAAATACAGCACCGATATTTTTAGAAGCTCCCTGCATTTCCGGATAGGCCCAGTGTGCAGGATAGCTGAAACTGTACAGCGGTTTATTAAACTCATTGTTGGTTTCGGTTGCCAGTACAGCACCCGTTTCAGCATCATAAAGCAGGTCTTTAGTGCTCACCTCGCTGCCCTTGTCTATATGCCTCACTTTTTCCAGTATGCCATACGTGTTCACGATCTTAAGCGCAGAAGCGGACCGGTAACCTGTTTCTGCAAAATGAACCGGGGGTACAAGAGATGGAACAGGTATAGGGTAAGGACCCCACAAATTTGTATTCACATTAAAATTCAAATTGAAAGTAATGGCCCTGGTAAAATGCTCCCTGAAATCAGTCATTACTTCTATTTCCTTTCCCATGGACAGGTTTTCAATATTGTTTTTGGGATCAGTTATCATCGGCACCAGATTGTTAAAGGCATATTTGTTCTCTCCTGTTTTTACAATGCGATAAATATTCTCCGTATAAGTAATTTGTTTGCCGGTTTCATCATAACTGGTTTGTGTGTGCATCTTGCCATCCATATCATTGGTCTGCAAACGGAAACCCTGTGATAGGGTGACGATTTCCCTTACATCTATTTTCAACAGGCGCAGAATGGGATTACTCTTAAAACGATAATGGCTGTTGCCATCAAAATCAATATGATCACTCTTAGTGGGAAAATCTTTGGTCGTATAAAACTCAGACACGTTTTTACCAACGCCGGATTTTACATTGTCACGATGTATCGAACGAACGGTTACTTTACTGTATCCAACAGAGGGACTGGGATAAAACACTTCGCCAAGCGGCAATTCAATCGCCCCTCTTTCATTAGGCCCCAGGGGCTGGCGATCATCATATCGCAATATTTCCCTGAAAGGGTTTTCTTCAGCGCCAACTGCCGGTTCATAAGCAGCTACACCACTGCTGATAGTTGTTTCCTCCCCATTCACCAGTGCTGTGGTCGTGTAATCATATTCCTGTCCGTACTCTGATTCAGGCACTCCATTAGTATTACCCTGGTCTGTTGAAGTCAGTATTTTCCAACTGTCTTTTATCGTTACTTTTTTTACACGAAGCCCGCCTCCCAATTTTTTGAAGTAAGGATTATTAAGCCTTATATAAGATTTCGAATGATTGCCCACGGCATCGTCGGCATCAGTCGTCTT
>DATHDV010000106.1:0-12780 GCA_035318845.1 Chitinophagaceae bacterium | reverse complement strand
CGCCGCCACCGCCGCCGCCACCAAAGCTTCTTTTCTTGAAGCCGCCGCCGCCGCCGCTGCCACCACCTTCAGGTTTTGGACGACTTTCGTTCACAACAATGTTGCGACCGTCAACTTCAGAACCATTCAAAGCAGCAATAGCTGCCTGTGCCTGGTCGTCGTTGGCCATTTCAACAAAACCAAAGCCCTTACTGCGGCCAGTGAATTTGTCGGTAACAATTTTTGCTGATACTACTTCGCCATGTGTGGCAAAAAGATTGGACAGGTCCTGATCTTTCAGGTTCCAACTGAGGTTTCCTACGTAAATGTTCATTTTTGAGAGGTTTTTAAAAAAAATAAAAGTGTCAACAGTAAACAGTAACCAATGAACATTCTACGGTTTTTCGAATCGTTCAGGACTTGTGAAACTGAAAGAGCACCAAATGCAAGACAAAATAACGGATTTTTTTGTGACATATTGCCAAATTTTTATAGGTCAGGTCTATACTCCTCTTTAGGCAAACGGTTCTTTATTCGTTTCTACCGCCTTGATCAAACATAATCAACATGTTATGGACTAATAAAAGGTTGGTGAAATAAAAAAAGTCCCTCTGAAAGAGAGACTTCTATGACTTGTTTTTGGAGTCTTATTCTGATACTACTTCAAATTCAACCTCGATGCTGTGACCATTTCCGAAATCAATAGATGCTTTGTAAGTACCGAGTTCTTTTACTTCATCTATGATCTGGATCTTCCTGCGATCAATTTCATAACCTCTTTGTTCACGGATCGCACGGCTGATCTGCAGTGATGTAACACTTCCAAAGATCTTTCCGCTGGTACCGGTTTTAGCGCCGACTTTCAAAGGAGCTTCCTTGAGTTTCTCAATTACACTATTTACCTGAGCCAGCATTTTATCTTCTTTCTTCTTCACCTGCTTCATTCTTTCTTCCAGTTGTTTTCTGTTGCTGGGACTGTTCTCAACAGCCAATTGACGGGGCAATAAATAATTACGGGCATAACCGTTTTTTACTTTTACCACTTCGTTCCTGGCACCAAGATTATCTACGTCTTGAATTAAAATGATTTCCATGTTGTATAGCTTTTAGCTATTAGCCATTAACCATTAGCTAAAAGCTAACGGCTAGCAGCTAACTGCTTACTTTAATAGATCTGTTACATAAGGCAATAATGCCATCTGTCTTGCTTTTTTCACCGCATCAGAAACTTTGCGCTGATACTTCAGGCTGTTCCCGGAAAGACGGCGTGGCAATAGTTTACCCTGCTCGTTCAGAAATTTTTTCAGAAACTCCACATCTTTATAATCGATATAGCGAATCTTATATTTTTTAAAACGACAGAATTTCTTAACCCGTTTATCGCTCTTAATAGCGGTAAGGTATTTTATTTCATTTTTTGCCATGGCTTATACCTCCGCTAATTTTTCGGTTCCTGTTTTAGCGCCACTTTTCTTTCTTGCATTATACACGACGGCGTATTTATCGAGTTTAGTGCAGAGCTGACGAAGTACGGCTTCGTCACGCAACATCTGGATCTTCAATTTCTCAATGAAATCTGGTGCGGCTGTAAATTCCATCACCCAGTACAATCCCGTTGTTTTTTTCTGGATCGGGTAGGCCAGTGATTTCAGTCCCCAAGGGTTTTCAGCCACGATCGAGCCACCGGCATCGGTAACAAGCTTTGCATATTTCTTTTGCTCGGCCTTGAACTCATCATCGCTTAAAACAGGGGTAAAGATCACCATCAATTCGTAATTGTTCATTTTACCTGTTTAAGTTTTTAATTCGATTTATCCGCCAAAGCTTAAGCGAAGGCGGGTTTATCCCAATGGGCAGTCCCGAATAGTTCGGGAAAGAATCTGCGAACACAGATTTGGGGCGGCAAAGATAGGGGAATGAAGCCAGACGCGAAAGTGAAAAAGGATAATTTTTTTGACCTGGTTTAGCACCTTCAAAGACCTTGCGACATAAGTACGATTATGGCCTTCAGGGGGTTGTAAAAATCTCTGCTAGTCAAATTAAAAAGGCTGTCTGAAATTAGACAGCCTTTTTGTTCTTATGGTATTTCTCATTGTTTTGAAAACTTCTGGACACTGACTGAGCCATCTGCAGTAATAATTTTCATTATATAAATTCCTGAAGACAGGGATGAAATATTTATCAATGCCGGTTGCATGTTGCTGTTCATTTGCTTACTGATCAGCGCCTGGCCCTGGGAATTCAATATTTGCACAGTTGCATTAATTCCCGAAGTATTATCTGTCGTTATTTGAATGATATCACTAGCAGGATTGGGGTAAATACTGTATGTGTATTTGTTTTCAAAATCCACCCTGCGGATAGCAGAATAAACAAACTTATTATCCAGATCAACTGACTTAAGCCGGTAAAGATTAACTCCTTTAACAGGATTCAAGTCCCTGGCAACATAATTAAGAGTTGAAGCGCTGTTTCCGGCAGCAGCTATTGTTGCAATGGGCTGCCAGTTAGCGCCGTTTACAGATCTTTCAATGACAAACTCACGGCTATTTAATTCCTGTACTGTAGTCCATTTCAATAATGTCGTTGTATTTTGCTTTTGCGCAGAAAAAGAAGTTATCGTTACGGGAAGTGTTCCATTTGCATCATTCCTTGTATACCAAACAGGTGAAGTAACGATCCTGGTTGCCCCGTTTGATATATCGATATAATAGTAACCTGTGGAAAGATCAGCAATGGAATTGTCAATGAATTTTAAACTACTGCCAATAGCGGAATCTATTTTAACAGCCACTATGCCACTCCCCGGCACTCCATACATAACTCTTATGATGGCGCCGGAAAGATTCGTCGTGGCGTCGGTGAGGGTCACAGATATAACAGGCGCATACCTGTCAATAAAGATTGACCCCATTATTTTTGTGTTGACAGTAAAATCAACTTTTGTATCGCAGTCCTGTGTTGCATAAAAATGCATATTACGATTTGCTGCTATAATTTCTGTTTTTGTAAGTGAAGGGGCTATTAAGCCTGTCCTTGAATAGGTAGTATGGCCAAAAGTTGTATAGTGATTGTCATGATCAATAGCAGGGCCCAAATGAAATCCTTTAGCCAGCAGGGCCTGGTAATAAAATAAATAAAACATGGAAGAGCCCGGATTGCTATAGGTGGTATTGGTTGAAGTGGCCGGACCACTTTCAACGGCAACACTGGTGATTGCATTATCAGCTACTGTATTATAAGCTGTCCCTGCAATGTTATTATAGTCTGTTAAGTTGGGATGGGCTAATGATGCAAAAGTATTGGTAGCTATATTATCATTGACCGTTTTAAACAAACCACTTGCCCCTGTATAGTCGCTTTTAGCTACATACACATCATAATTGTTTGTAGCTCCCCAACCTCCGCTCCCGCTTTCCCAGCCCCACAGATCATCCATACCATCACCATAGATAAGAACGTGGCCACCACCAGAGATAACTCCCCATTCCATACCATATAATGCAAGGAAGTTAGGATGTCCGGCTGTAAAAGTATTGGCCTGGCTTATTCCCAAATGATAAGTGCTGAGTTTGTTTCCCGGGTTAGCCGGAGAAGAAAAATGATTGTGTTCAGATATGCCGAGGTAATCAAGACATAATGATGTCATAGCATAATTATAATCATCCGTCGGTATAAAGCCCAGGTTATCTTTATTGCCATCTGAATAAGCCGAATGTGAATGCAATGTTCCAAAATAAAAACTGTTCACAGGATCACTGGTTGTGATTTTATTACCGGTGAGAGGAGAAGTAACCAGGTATTTTGTTCCGCCTGAGCAATTCTTGTTGGCTGCAAAAATGTAAAAATAATAAGTAGTGCCGGGAGTAAGACCCGCTGCCAGGAAACTATTGGCCGACGAACTGGAAACAACTACCCCTCCCCCTAAATTATCTCCTTCATTATAGTCGGTATTATCAACAGGTGTTGTTGATAAGGTTGATGATGTGCTGGCAATTACCAGGTAATCATCTGCTCCTGAAGCAGGTGTAAATGCACCTGAAATTGCATTGCGGGAAGCATTAAAAGTAAGAGCACTAGGTTGAGAAGGCGGAGTTGTACAAGGAGGCAGTGGATTCGTACTCTGCGAACCTGTTAACGGACTTGTTGTATTATAAGCCGGTCCGTTCGTACATGACAATGAATTCAAACTGAAAATATAAAAATGATAGATTGTATTGGGTGACAACCCGCTTGCTGTAAATGAGGTGGCATTACTGCTTTGAACAACCGTTGCATTACCTAATATATCTCCTGTATTGTAAGTTGTTCCATTTACCGGATTGTTGCTTAAAGATGCTGAGACACTTCTTAACACAAGATATTTATCCGCCGTTGTGGAAGTAAATGAACCTTGTATAGAATTTGTACCAATCGTTCCAAAAACCAGGCTAGTGGGTTGTGATGCGGGTGCAGCACAAGGTGGTAAACCAGCTGTTGTAGTAGCTGAACCT
Organism: Chitinophagaceae bacterium; assembly: GCA_035318845.1. Lineage (GTDB taxonomy): Bacteria > Bacteroidota > Bacteroidia > Chitinophagales > Chitinophagaceae > JJ008. The sequence continues at coordinate 8,308 of DATHDV010000106.1, read as the reverse complement.
GTCAGCACAGTGGTTGTATAATACAATGGCCCTCCGGTACAAACACTATTCATCGGGAAAATAAAGAAATAATAAGTAGTGAGTGGTGCAAGACCCGTAGCTGTAAAACTTGTTGAACTCCCCTTTGCCACTACCGAGCCATCACCTACATTATCTCCGATATTATAGATCTGCCCGTCAACAGGATTCGAAGTAAGACTGCTGTTGGTGCTCATAACAACAAGATATCCGTCTGAAGCAGGGCTCGCTGCAGTAAAGCTTGCCTGTATGGAAACATCCGTGATTGTTCCAAACACTAAACTGGTGGCAGGTGCCGTTGGACTGACACAAGGAGTGGTAGCAACAGCCGTTACATTTAAATTATCAATGCTGATTTTTGGTCTTGAACCGGTTGGCGTAACACCACCGGTTCCGTTATGATAATAAAATCTCAATCTTGCTGTGGGACTATTATTAAATGAAGACGGCAAAGCAATGTTTGCTTTAGTACCGTTGGTGGGAAAATTATTAGTAAAATTTAAAACAGATGCAAAAGTTAATTCGGTAAACACAATACCATCCGTGCTGGTGTAAACTCTCATGGATCCATTCCTGTCGCCTGTTGAATTATTAACAGATGCCCAGTCAAAACTTACTGTGCCCGCATTTACCCCGGTAAAATCCATATAAAAATCAATGGCAGCAGATGATGTATTATCAGTTGCTCCTGTAGATAAAAGGACAATTGATTGCGTGGGAGGAACCTGGTCTGTGCCTTTTTGAACGCCACCTGAGGATCCAAATCCCGCTCCCTGGAATGATAATGTTGAAGTGGTTATTGTTGTGCCATTTGGAATTCCACCTGCACCGGTAGCACCAAGACCACTAAAATGATTAGCACCGGTTCCAGTTATAAAAAAATTACTCCAATTAGCTATGTCTGCAAAATCTTCCGTGTAGCTTAAACTGGGTTGACCAGCCATAGGAACCGGCAATGCTGTACAGGTAAAAGCCTGCTGTGTACCATAAGCGGTGCCAATACTGTTTGTAGCATAAGCTTTATAATAATATCTTGTATTGGGTGCAAGCCCGGTAATGGTTGAACTAAAATTGCCGCCCGCTAAATTAGAAGCCGGAACCTGGGTGCCTGTGCCATCCGGAAAACCTGAATTGATACTGTATTCAATACCGTAAGCTGTAACTACAGCACAACCATCAGCGTTTATTGTTCCTGCTGCTACCGCAGAAGTTGCAGCAACAGATGAACTGCCACCGGTGGTGACGGTTGGGGCATCATTAACACCAGCGCCTGTTGCTGCAACAGGATAACTGCTGACCAGGCCACCGCCACTTAAACTAATATCACCATTATAAGATTGCACAGCGGTTGGTGAAAATTTTACATAGATCACTTTTCCGGTAAAACTTGTTCCTGCATATGTAAAACTTAAAGTGCTTGTATATGTTCCGCCCAATGTTTCTGAATAAGTAAATCCGCTAAGGGAAGCCAGCGAAATATTGGAACCATTCAGATTGTTTCCGTCCAATGTGAATGAATTGGCAGCCGTAGTGGTGTTGATGCACACATTGCCAAAACCCGTTAAAGGGGAAGTCAGGGTTAATGTGGCCCCGCTGGCGGGATTGATAGTAAATGTTTGCGTGTTTGATGCAGGAGCACCGGTCGTAGTAACACCAACAGTTGCTGTTCCTGCTGCAGAGAGATCTGATGCAGGTATACTTGCTGTTAACTGTAGTTCACTTATAAATGTAGTTGTGCGATTTGAACCATTCCAGGTAACGGTTGAATTGTTGTTGGCGAAATTTGTACCATTTACAGTTAAAGTAAATCCGGGATCACCTACAGTAGCTGATGAAGGCGAAATAGAAGTTGTTGTTGGTGTAAGTACAGGCGTAACAGAAGCCCAGGTTGTTCCAACTAAAATTGCATCGACTCTTTGAGTAGAGGCACTGGCTGCGGTTCCTTGCCGAACATAAAAAGCGGCAATTGTTGTAGCATCTGCATTTGCCGCAGTCACATTAGCAATGGTTGCAAGAGGTTCTGCCATACCCAAAGCAGGATTGACCCATAAGTTCACTGCATCATCCTGTGCCACCGGATTATAGATATAATTTGTTGCGATGAGATAAGTGGTTCCAAAAGTTCTGACTGTTGATTCATAGACTGCAGTTCCGGCTTGTTTACCGATACCAAAAACAAATCCGCCGCCACTTGATTTTGCATAGATCCTGCTCGGGAATGTCGTTGCATTTTGCCACAACCCGATGAAATAATCGCCGGTGGCTGTGGCTGCAGTTACATTTACTAAAAATGATGCATATGCAGTCCCTGTAGTAATCGCGGTAAACGTTTTATTATCGTCTTCTCCGCTGGTTGTCATGCTAATCGCATTACCAACACCCGACCCCGGATGACCGGCATAAGTTAAGCTGGGAGAAGTAACGGTTATTGCATTTGTTCCAGCACCGGAATGAGCGGCCCAACCATTAGCTGTAAGTAAAGTGCCTGCCGTGTAACTAAAGTTTTCTGTTAATGACTGAGAGGATGCCTGCAGACCAAACAGTAAAAACAATGATACAGGGAATAAAAATTTAAGCGTAAATACTTTTTTCATAATTTTTTTATTTGCTACTTGGGTTATCTGAGGATATTGTTTGACCTGTAAAAACATAACAATAAAAGAAGCATGAGCATAAGCTGCTTTTTCATACAATTCTTTTAGTTGTAATAATGTTTTTGAACCACCAGGTGGTGTAGCCTTGATATTAATTAGTTATAAAGTCAGATCGAAGTAAGCCGCAAATCTAATGATATTGGAATCTTAATTTGCCCGGGAGGGGTGAACTATTTATTAACATTTATCCGCTGAATAAAAGAATGCGAGAAGGAGAACAGGTGCTACCGGGCTGATTCGCGGAGGTCAATCATTCTTAATTGCAATGATTTCTGCCCATTCCATTCATTCTCATCAATTTTAAAAACAATATCCACCGGTTGTTTCTGTTGCAGCAAATGGAATTTTTCAGCCATGCCAAAACCAATACCCGTAAAGGTTGTATTATCCTGCTTTACGGAGAAACGGATATGCTGTTCTTTCACGATTTTTGACCAGCCTGTATCCAATACGTTTTTAGCAATAAAAACAGGACGAAGGTTTTCCGGGCCGAAAGGTTCCATCTGGCAAAGTATATCGTAGAAAGATTGTTTAATGTCCCGCAATGAAATTTCTGCATCAATTACAATTTCAGGGATCAATAACTCCGGAGAAATAGTGGAAGACACAATTTCTTCAAATTTATTTCTGAAAGCATCTACTTGTTTGGTCTCCAATGTCATTCCTGCTGCTGCAAAATGGCCGCCATAGCCCAATAAATATTCCCTGCAGGCATGGATGGCTTCATATAAATTAAAACCGGGAACACTCCGTGCACTTCCAGCTGCATATTCACCGGATTGAGTAAGTACCACGGTTGGCCGGTAATGATGTTCAATTAATCTTGATGCAACAATGCCCACCACGCCCTTATGCCAGTGTGGTTGAAATACAACAGTTGATCTGCGGTTTGTCCAGTCCTTGTTCTCAGCAATTAATGCAAGGGCTTCTTCTGTAATACTGGCATCAGCCTCTTTTCGGTCCGTGTTATCACTGTGCAGCATTTCGGCAAAATGCAAAGCTTGCTCATAGGTTTCAGCAATAAACATCTGTACGGCTTTTCTTGCATCATCCATCCTCCCGGCTGCATTTACCCTTGGTGCGATCATGAAAACAAGATTGCTGATATGCAGTCCGGTTACCAGTTTACTGAGTTGGGTCAATGCTTTGATCCCATAATTGGGTTTTTCATTGGCTTTTTTCAAGCCATGAAAGGCAAGGATCCTGTTTTCCCCGGTCATAGGTACAATATCAGCTGCAATAGCAGTGGCCAGCAGATCGAGGTTTTCGAATAGAACTTCCTGCGGAAGGTCCATCTTTTCCGCCAGGGCCGTCATCAGTTTGAAGCCAACACCACAGCCGCATAATTCTTTGTAGGGATAGTTGCAGTCCGTTTGTTTTGGATTAAGAATAGCGATGGCCGGCGGCAATATTTTATCGGGCAAATGATGATCGCATATAATGAAATCAATGCCCAGTTCTTTTGCATAAGCGACCAGGTCAGCTGACTTGATACCGCAATCGAGAGAAATGATCAATGAAAAACCATTTTCATTTGCAAAATCGATCCCGGCTTTGCTGACACCGTATCCTTCGCGATAGCGGTGCGGGATATAGAAATCAAGACCGGTATGAATTTTTTTCAGGAACTGGTACATGCAGGCAACAGAAGTAGTTCCATCCACATCATAATCGCCAAATACAAGAATTTTTTCATCCGCATGAATGGCTGAGATAATTCTTTCAACGGCTTTGTCCATATCTTTCATCAGCCATGGGCTATGCAGGTCCGTTAGTTGCGGACGAAAAAAATCTTTAGCTTTATTATAGGTCTCAATTCCTCTTTGTATTAAGATTTTGCAAAGAACAGGGTGTACATTCAACACCTGCTGCAATGACTCCACCTTATCTTTATCAGCAGTTAATATGTTCCATCTTTTTTGCATGCACTTTTCTTATGTGAGGATTGGTGAGTTCACGGATAAAATTAATTTGCCCATCATTAGTGATAAGGGGTAATTCACCGCCGGTACATGTTTATTTTTCTGGTCCTTAATATTTCCGGTCGGTCACAAACAACACCATGTCTTCTAACCCCTGCCTGATCGGGCTTTCAGGAAAACGGCGAAGTATGGTAAGCGCCTCATCCCGGAAATCGTTCATTTTGTTTTTTGCATAAGCAATGCCTCCTGCATTTTCAACCTGCTGGATCACCCACTTTACTTTTTGTTTATCCTGGTTGTTGTTTTTTACTATGTAAATAATTTTCCGGCGGGTGGCGGCATCTGTATTATTCAACGTGTAAATTAATGGTAATGTCAGTTTTTTTTCTTTAATGTCATTACCGGTTGGTTTACCAACATTTTCACTGGCATAATCAAACAGATCATCTTTGATCTGAAAAGCCATGCCGGTCTTTTCACCAAACAAACGCATTTGTTCTGTAATTTTTTCATCATTGCTGGTGCTCCAGGCACCGGCGGCACAGGCAGAGGCCAGCAGCGAGGCTGTTTTATTCCGAATGATCTCGTAATAAATATCTTCTTTCAGGTTCAGGCTGCGGGCTTTTTGCAGTTGTAATAACTCACCCTCACTCATTTTTCGCACAGCATCAGAAAGAATATGAAGCGTTTTGTAATCGTTATTATCCAGCGAAAGTAAAAGGCCTTTTGCAAGAAGATAATCGCCAATGAGCACATTGGCTTTTGCCTTCCATAAGGCATAAGTAGAGAAAAAACCGCGACGTTCCATCGAGTCATCCACTACATCATCATGTACCAGGGTTGCGGTATGCAGCAGTTCTACCAGTGAGGCTGCCCGGTATGCCGGCTCATTTATTTCCCCGCAAAGTTTGGCAGAAAGCAACACAAACATGGGCCGCAATTGCTTGCCTTTTCGCTTTACAACATACCTCATGATACGATCCAGCAGGGGGGATTGGCTCCTTACAGCTTCTTTGAAACGGGATTCAAAAGTTTGAAGCTCATTGCTTATTAAACCTGTGGGTAAACGCATTTGTAAAACCGGGGCAATTTACGGGCAAAAAAATAATTGCCTGCCTAAGCATCAAATTGAAGTGAATAACTGACTAAGTAATTGAAAAATAACAGGCAAAAGGGCAAATATTTATCATAAAATTTTGGTAATTAGCTCTCAAATTCTATTTTTGCTTATTATTGGACAATTTCAGGACATCGATTATCAAATCTTAATTCTTAGTTATGGCAAGCAAAAAGTATCTATTACTTCTGGCAGTAATTATTTTTACTACCATCAATTCATTTTCCCAGGTTAAAATAGGGACCTACTATGACTCTTCACAGATCCCTCAAAAGAGGATGGCTCAGCATACTGAGTTCTTAAACGGGACCTATAATTTCCCGGCCAAACCCCGTAACCAGTGGGAAATTGGTATTAAAGCAGGTTTGTTCCAGATCAGTGGTGATATTCCCGCTAAGTTTATTTCTCCTGGTTTTGGGATACATGTAAGAAAAGCTTTTGGTTATATTTTCTCTATGCGTCTGGAATATATGTATGGTATCGGAAAAGGTTACCATTTCCGCGCAAGTGGAAACTATGCAAAAAACCCTGCATGGGGAACTAACATAGTAACCCCCGCCCAACGCTATAATGCACCCAAGATATCGCCCGCAGGTCCGGGCGGATCTCTCGTATATCTTTCTTCAGTAACTGGTCTTCCACCAACCAGTGGATGGGACCAGGTATATTACAACTATAAATCTATTGTTCAGGATCTGAGCCTGGAAGGCATTATCACACTTAATAATATCCGCTTCCATAAAGCTAAAACAGGCTTCAATGTATATGCCATTGCTGGTTTTGGCGGAACCATTTATGATACAAAAGTGAATGCTTTAAATGGCGCTTCTAAATATGATTTTAATTCTATCGCCCAGGCTCCTTATAAAACCCGCCAGACCTTCCTGAAGAACATGAGAAATAATGTTCTGGATAAAACTTTTGAAACACCGGCTGAGAACCAGGGTGACCGTCGTCCAAAACTTTTTGGCGATACCTTTAAACCATCTGGTACTATCGGTATGGGTCTTGGATTTAAGTTATCTAACAGGATCAATATTGCTTTGGAAGATCGCTGGACTTTGGTAAAAGACGATTTGCTGGATGGCCAGCGCTGGCAGGAGCAGACATGGGGTGATGCCTCACTGACCCGTGATTTTGACTCCTATAATTTTTTAAGCCTTGGATTGAACATTAATATCGGATCAAGGTCTGTAGAGCCTCTTTGGTGGCTGAATCCACTTGATTATGCTTACAGCGAGATCCGCAATCCCCGTTTGATGCGTTTGCCAAAACCAGTACTTCCTGATAGCGATGGCGACGGCGTAACAGACCAGTTTGACCTGGAACAAACACCCGCTGGTTGTCCTGTTGACAGCCATGGTGTAACTAAAGATACTGATGGTGATGGTGTTCCTGATTGTAAGGATAAAGAACTTATTACTCCAACATATTGCCAACCGGTTGATGCTGATGGCGTAGGTAAGTGTCCTGTGCCATGCCCGACTTGTGAAAATTGCCCTGATCTGTGTAAAGGTGGTGTTGCTCCATCAACTTGTGCTCAAACAATTGGTTCTTTACCAAGCGTTGCTTTCAAAACAGGCTCTAATAAACTAAGCGATGATGCTAAAGCTTTATTGGCAACAGTGGCTGCTAAACTGCGGAATAATCCGGGTTGTAAAATAGTAGTTATCGGTTATTGCTCATCTAACAAGAAAGAGCAGCAGTTGAGCTGGGATCATGTAAATACAGTGATCAATTACATGGTAGATAATGAAGGTATCAGCGCTGACAGGTTTATCTTTAATTATGGACAGGAAGGCGGCGATTGTAATACAGTTGATATGCGTGTGGCTGCCGATGGAGAAGACGGACCAAACAGGGTTGAACCTCCACACCCCAACTTAAGGAAGAATTAATAATTGATTATACTTTTTGCTGATAAACCCTCCCGAATCTTCGGGAGGGTTTTTTGTGTCTGACGCCTTAAGGGCGTTTGACACTTTACCCGGAAGCTGAAATTTAGCTAAGAGCCTTTCATAGGCATCAGACGCTCTTTGAAACGTCAGATGCCCCCTTTATCAAAACCTTAACTGCCCTGTTTTGGAGGCTTATTTTTTTTGAGCAAGTTTTGCCCATAACAGTTAACTTTACAAACCTTTTATGAGACTATTCTATATTCTGATCATTGCTGTTTTTTTGGCCGGTTGCGGTGGCAATAAGCTCTTTTCAAAAAAGACCAACAATTCACCGAAAAAGGGTGTCGCTAAGATATTAAAGAACCCAGACCCTGCTTATAAACTCCGGATGGCAGAGCAGTTCTTTGCGAAAAAGAAATATATAAAAGCCCAGCAGGTGTATGAGGATGTAATGCCTTATTACAAGCTGGAAAAAGAATTTGAAGATATTTACTACAAATACGCCTACTGCGCCTATTACCAGGGAGATTATATGAATGCAGAGAACCTGTTTAAAAGCTTCCTCGAGATCTTTCCTAACAGTACCAAGGCAGAAGAGCTGGATTTTATGAGAGCTTATTGTTTTTATAAACAATCGCCGAAACCGGAACTTGACCAGACCAATACCATTAAGGCCATGGGGATCATGCAGACCTTTAT
>DATHDV010000105.1:0-44036 GCA_035318845.1 Chitinophagaceae bacterium | reverse complement strand
TTTACTATGATCTTTCTTTCAAAATCAAGGCCGGCACTATAACCCCAGTATTCATGCACATTGCGTGCATAGCAATAGATGCATCCATGTTCACAACCGGCATAAGGGTTCATGCTATAGCTCATCCCCACATCCGGGCTTTCTACTTTATTGACAATGGTTTTTGATTCCTGTTCCAGGTACTGTGTTGGCACATTGGTTTCTTCCCAATCGTCAATGCCTTCGATATGTTCCCGGGTGCTTTCATTTTTCAGAAAGCGGTTCTTTGTGTTGATTTGGGCACCACGGCCCTGCAAATAGGCCCCCTCCAAACCTCCCCCTTCAGGGGAGGCTTCCGAACTTTCCTGATTTTTCGGCATGACTCTGAAATGGTCCTGCTGCAATTTCTCTGACATGATATGTTGGTTTGATTGTTTCAATAAAAAAGGAGAACAAAGAGTTGTCTCTTCATATTCACTCAACACATTTCCTTACTCTTTATTCTCCTTTGTCTCACATGGCCCATCCCACTTATATTCCCGCTTATTGCAGGATAATTTTTTACCCAAATAGCTCTCCCTGTTTGGTTGTAACAGGAAGATTCTGAAATTCAAATTTTTGAACAAGATGATATTTCATTTCGCCCTCCGGTCTTTTTAATAAAATCATTCCATCAGCAATAAAGCGGCCGGTGAAATGTTTGTTACTATATTCCAGCCAGCCCTTTTCATATTGCCATGGTTTTAATTTCCGGGCAATAGTTAAGTGGGGCTCCATAATGAAATGAGGTTTGTTTTCATCATTCAGTTTCATCAATCGTTGCCCGTCAGCCCGGATCTCTTTTACCAGGTTCTGAACAGGCAATTTGCTGATCACATTAATATATATGGTATGAGATGGGAAGCTCCCGAAATCTTTCAACTCCACTTTAAATGGCGGATAACCCATTGCTACTGTCCGCAACCGGTTGATGATCCGCTCTTCCATCATCTCATACTGGAGAAAATTTGCCAGAGTAATATGCGGCTTGCCCCACCTGGCATGGTCAGATTTGTATTCTGTTGAAAACTCTTCTTTTACTTTCATGACCCGGTTCCACAATTCTTCATGCGGACTCAGCACCAATAAATACTCATACACCCGGTAGCCGGGAATAGTGTTCATAATAGTTTGCATAACCATCCATTTTTAACCTTAAAAAAGTACTTACCCACTTTGTTAGCATAAATTTACTAAATTATTTAGCTATTCCAAATTATTTTTATCACCTTTATACCAGAAAATTTATTCTATATATGGAAGGGGAAGAATTTTATGGCGCAGCCTATACAGGTTCCAAGCAATTCACGCAACAGGAAGTGAAGACAGCCAACGCCACCGGCTTTGGCGCCGCCGCCGATGACTATATGGAACGGGGTATTGACCTGAATGAGCAGCTCATCAAAAATAAACCGGCTACCTATTTCTTCCGGATGAAAGGGGATGCTATGCGGGAGGCCGGCATTTTTGATAATGATGTTTTGATCGTTGACCGGTCGGTAAAACTGGCGAATGGAAAAATCATTGTGGCTGTATTAAATGGTGAGCTATTGGTGCGGCGATTTCACAAAAATTTTTCATCGGCTTTTTTGATCCCGGAAAATAGCAGGTATAAATCCATCAACCTTGCAGAGTTCAGTGATTTTGTGATGTGGGGAGTAGTTACTTATGTCATTCACCAGGTATGAAAGCTATAGTAGATTGTAATAATTTCTATTGTTCCTGTGAACGGTTATTCAAACCACATCTTGACAGGAAGCCGGTTGTTGTGCTCAGCAATAATGATGGCTGTATCATTTCCCGGAGCGACGAAGCCAAAAAACTGGGCGTTGAAATGGCCGGTCCTTATTTTATGGCAAAGCCACTGATCAAAAAACACGGGGTGACGGTTTTTTCTTCCAATTATAATTTATATGGTGACCTGAGCTGGCGGGTAATGGAAACATTACGGAGGATGCTGGGTAAAAAGAATGTAGAAGTGTATTCGGTGGATGAAGCCTTTCTTGATCTGAGTATTTTTTCTCCCGAGGACTTGCCCACTGTTGCCAAAGAGATCAGGCAAACTGTAGAGCAATGGACAGGTATAAAAGTATCTGTAGGAGTTGCCCCGACAAAAGTACTGGCTAAACTGGCGAATCGCCTGGCCAAAAAAGATAAACATAAAACGGGCTGTGTAATGTTGCTCGATACAGAAGATAAAATTATTGAGGCACTCCGGAAAACACCTGTCGGAGATATTTGGGGAGTCGGTTATCAATATGCACAAAAACTAAAAGAGCAGTGGTGCATTTATGATGCACTGCAACTTCGAAATGTGAGTGAAGAGTTTGCCGGAACACATTTAGGCGGCGTTGTTGGTGCCAGACTGATCAGGGAACTGAAAGGCATTGCTTCAAAAGAAATGGAAGATGAACTGGTCAATAAAAAAATGATCGCAACAACAAGAATGTTTGGCAGTCCCGTTGGCGACATCAATGACATTAAAGAAGCCGTGGCAACTTATACTTCAAGAGCTGCGGAAAAATTAAGGCGGCAGCACAGTGCTGCCAAAGTGATCAGCGTGTTTGTGGTAACAAAGGACCAGGATCATAATCTCAATTTTAAAAAATACGGGACTATAAGCAGTTCGGCAACACTGCCGGCAGCCACTTCTTTCACTAATGAGTTAATAAAACCTGCTGTGGAATTAGTTAATGGCCTGTATGAAAAAGGACAGTTATATAAAAAAGCCGGTGTTATGCTGAGCGGCATCGTGCCGGATAATTCAATCCAGGGAAATATTTTTCTTTCTGAAAATAAAAACTGTGAACGCAAATTGATGGACATGATCGATAATGTCAATTTCAGTCAGCGCGATGATGTGCTGAAGTTCGCTGCCAGCGGAACAACAAGAGATTGGAAAATGCGGCAGGAATTGAGAAGCCCCCGGTATACAACAAGGTGGGATGAGTTATTTGAAGTAAGGTGAAATTTAAACCTTCACATAGATCTTCTTCTTGTCCATCCAATAACAAATTGCCCACATCAGTGTAATGACGCAAAGGGCGTACAGCAGGGAACCGTTTTTGGGGTCACCGGGTACATGGATCAATACTTTTTGATATAGCCAGTTCCACGGATTTGTAAAAACCATTACCCCTTTATCATTCAGGTGATCGGGTATCCTGATAAGCGCAAGCCCTTTGGGAAGAAAAGCACTGAGTGCAAAAACAAACAAGGCATTTTTTCCAAACACATCAAAGAACCTGGACAAACCGCCTTTTATATTTTTGAATTCGATCATATAGATCATCGTAGCAATTGTAATGATGGCAAGCCCGGTTGTGTATACCACATAGGAACTGGTCCATATTTTTTTATTGATAGGAAAGACCATATCCCAGCAAAAACCAGTCAGGAGCAGGGCAACTCCGGCCACAAACAACCCGCTCAGCATTTCAAAGTTCTTGCCTTTTTTCTGAATATAGTCACCAACCAAATAGCCAAATATTACCTGGACAATTGCAGGCAAGGTACTCATGATACCTTCGGGGTCAAACGGTATCCCTTCGCCTTTGTACATATGGGGCAAATGAAGGATTGCTTTGTCCACATCATTTCCAAACCATCCCGTCATACTATAGGGATCACTTTTATCACCTAATAAAAAACATAAAGCCCAGTACAATAGCAATAAAACAAGACCAATATAAAAAGCAACTCTTGCTTTCGCATAATAAATAATGATAGAAGCAAAAAAGTAGCAAATGGCAATTCGTGCCAATACCCCGAGGATGCGGATGCCTGCTTCATGATTCTTAGGATCCACCCAATATTTGAAAACAAGATGATCCCCGCTCCATTTTACAAATGGCCACCATGTAAGAAAAAGACCGATCAAAAAAATAAGCAGGCTTCTTTTAATGATTTTTTTCCAGAACAAACTATCACCTCCTGCTTCCAGTTTGGGCATTACAAATGATAAAGCATTACCAACTGCAAAAAGAAAAAAAGGAAACACGAGATCGGTAGGTGTAAGTCCATGCCAGGCCGCATGATCCAGTGGAGCATATATATGAGCCCAACTGCCGGGATTATTCACAAGTATCATCAGGCAAACAGTGGCGCCGCGAAAAACATCAAGAGAATAGAAACGTTGGTTCACATGCAATTGTTTTGGAAACTAAATGTATGAATTTGAAAACTATTAGTTCAACTTAATAGTTAGTACAGGAACGCTTTGCCTCTTAGGAATTACCGAATCCGTATTTATACTTAGAAAGTTATCAACCTGTGGGAATAAAACCCTCTAAATCTGCGCATTTTATAGTTTTTCCAGTCACATCTTCCTTTATATTTGCAAGCAAATTCCGGGTACTTATTTACACTAAATACCTTGATTTATTCTATATCAATGAAAACCAATCATATAAAAAAATTTTATGTGATTGAGGTGGCGAAGCTTTTTATAAAATATTCTGGATTTGAGTCGTAAATGGTTAGCCGTGTACACACGGCCAAGGTGGGAAAAGAAAGTGAACCAGCTTCTGATTGAAAAGGGACTCGAAAGCTATTGTCCTTTAAACAAAGTAAGAAGAAAATGGAGTGACCGGGTGAAGATAGTGGAAGAGCCGTTGTTCAAATCTTATGTATTTGTAAAAGTAAGTGACGATGACAGAACAGCTGTACGAATGACCAACGGAGCCATCAATTTTGTGTATTGGGATGGTAAACCTGCTGTGATAAAAGAAAAAGAGATCATCGCTATCAAAAGGTTCCTCAATGAATATGAAAATGTGGAAGCAGTGCCGGCCGATCTGAAAATTAATCAGCGGGTAAGAATCACCAACGGAACCTTCATGGATCAGGAAGGTAAAGTGCTGGATATACGCCATAAAACAGCAAGGGTAGCTATTGACAGTCTTGGGTATATTTTGGTGGCGTATATTGACAGAACTAAATTAACTTCGGCTCGGGCCAGGTAACCCAAATTATATTTTGCAGCCAGGGCTGCACCTTACAATAAAGTCGTATCAATGAAATTTACCAGAATTACTGCACTGCTTATTCTTTCTGTTTATTTTGTTTCCTGTACTCCCCAGCAAAAACTTCCTGGTTATCTTGAAAATATAATAGATACCAGTGGTAAGGAGGAAGTGAAAATCCCAGAGCTGCATATTCAGAAAAACGACCTGCTTTCAATACAGGTGTATAGTCTTAGTACACTTCCGGAAAAATCAGATTTAATTTATAACCTGCCCTGCAATGGTGCTTCGGGTGGGTCAAGCGCCAGCAGTGTCTGTGGTTTTATGGTGGATGTCAATGGAAATATTGAATATCCCAGGTTAGGGATATTTCATGCAGAGGGATTAACTAAACTGGAATTGGCCGAGCAGATAAAGAAAAAACTAACAGAACCTATTGTATTACTCGCAAGCCCCAACGTGATCATCAGGTTTTTGAATTTTAAAGTAACTGTATTAGGAGAAGTGGCTCATCCCCAAACCATCCCGGTCCCGGGTGAAAGAATTACTATCCTTGAAGCTATTGGTCTTTCAGGGGACATTACACCGTCCGGAAGAAAGAATTCAGTGAAAGTGATCAGGGAAGTAAATAACAAGAGAGAGATAGGTATGATCGATTTATCAAAAAAACCTTTTGAATCTCCTTATTATAACCTGATGCAGAATGATGTGGTCATAGTGGAACCCAGCGAGCAAAAAGCCAAGCAAACTGACATGGCGCTTGTGCAGCAGAGAGTCGGCTTTGCTATCAGTATTATTTCATCAATTGCCGTCATTTACAGCATTATAAAAAATTAATGCTGCATATCTTTTATTTAATCAATGTCAATAATTAATTAGTGAATGCAGGATACGGTTAACCAAAACAGAAGCGAACTCTGGAATATGAGTTTCCGGGATTTGTTTTATAAGTATGTTCGCTTTCTGCCCCTCTTTGTTTTATCAGTAGCGCTGACGCTTTTTGGCGCCTTTATTTATTTGCGGTATAGTATACCTATATACAAGGTTGGAGGTTCGATGGTCATTAAAAGCGAACAGGGTGGCGGCGGAAGGTCGGATAAATTTGAGGATGTATTTGTAAATGATAAGGCCCAGAATATCCAGAATGAGATCGAAATACTGAAATCAAAACCGCTGATGCAAAGAGTAGTGGACAGCCTGCATCTGCAGTTTACCTATTATGCCAAAGGCAAAATAAAGACAGTTAATATTTACAAACAAAGACCTTTCACGGTAAATGTGGTCCAGGTAGCAGATTCTTCCGCTACGTTCTCCTTAAAAGTGAAGATCATAAATGAACAGGAATTCCGTTTTAATGGTGATAAACAAACGTATCGTTTCGGGCAGATCTTTAAGAATTCAAGAGGGTCATTTTACCTGAGCAGGAACCGGTATTATCCTCCTACTGGCGAACATAGTGTTGTCTGGCTTCCTACTTCATCAGCAGCAAGACAATATGCCGGGGCCCTTCAGATAACTCCCAAAACTCCCGGTACCGGCATCCTGAACATCAGCATGATGACTGATAATTCGCAAATGGGTGCTGATATTGTAAATAAGCTAATGGAAGAATATGCAGTATACACCATTGAACAAAAAAAAGAACAATCAGATAAGATCCTGTCATTTATTAAAGAACGGCTTGACGTGACCGGAGCTGAATTGGATAGTGTTCAGCGGGTTTTACTTAATTTCAAAGAGCGAAACAATCTTATTGATGCCGAGAAACAGTCCGGTAACTATTTCGGTAATATCAGCGAAGCGGACAAATTCATTAATCAGCAAATTCTTGAGCAGAATAAAGCTGAATTGGTAGGTTATTACCTGCAGGATAAAAGGAATGATTTCAGCAAAGTTCCTTCCACACTTAGTTTGACAGATGTCACACTTAATCAGCTTGTATCTGAATATAATAAAGCACAGATTGACAGGCAGCAATTACTGGAAGCCAATATTCCGGTAAGTAACCCGGCCGTCCAGGAAGCTAACGGGCAAATTGAAAAATTGCGGGTGAACATCCTTGAGAATATAAAAAACATTAAGGCCTCCATTTCTTCCTCGGTAAGTGAGACCAGGAGAAAAAGCATGGAGAACCAGTCTCAATTACAAAGAATGCCCGGAAAGATTAAAGAACAATTAGCAATAGAACAACAAGCACAGGCCCTTCAGAATCTTTACAAATACCTGCAGGAAAAAAGAGAAGAAACTGCCATTACCAGGGCATCCACTATTTCCAATTCCAACATTATAGACAAAGCATTTCCTACTTCATCACCGGTAAAACCTAACCGCAGGGCCATCCAGATATTCGCTGTTTTACTCGGTCTTGGGTTGCCTGCATTATTTATTTTTATCGGTGAGGTATTAAATGATAAAGTAAGTACAAGGTTTGACGTTGAAAAACTTACTGCTGCACCGATACTGGGTGAAATAGGACACTCATATGGTAATAATGTTCTTGTTGTGAACAAAACCACCCGGAGTATGGTGGCAGAACAATTCCGGATCATCCGTTCCAACCTGCAATATATCCTCCACAAATCAGAAAGATCAACCATCCTGGTTACTTCTTCCTTCAGCGGGGAAGGTAAATCCTATGTAACTACCAACATGGGAGCCGTGCTGGCACTGGCGGGTAAAAAAACAGTGATCCTTGAATTTGATATCCGCAAACCAAAACTCTTAACCGGCCTGGGTATTCTAAAAGGTCCCGGCATCTCAAATTATTTAGTTGGAAAAGCAAACCTGCCGGATCTGATCAAACCGGTGCTGGATCATGAGAACCTCTTTATTTTAGGATGCGGACCCATTCCTCCTAACCCGGCAGAGCTGTTGCTGGATCCAAAAATGGAAGAAATGTTTGCATGGCTGAAAGACAACTTTGATGTAGTATTGGTTGATACGGCCCCCATCGGCATGGTTAGTGATGCCATGACACTTAGCAAATTTGCTGATTCTACACTTTACCTGGTAAGACAGGGCCATACGTTCAAAAAGCAAATAGCATTGATCGATGAATTTTATGTAGGGAACAAGTTGCCCAAGATTTCAATAGTCATCAATGATGTCAAGATAAAACCGGGCTATGGCTATTATGGTTATGGCCGCTATGGTTATGGTTATGGCTATGGTTATGGCAGCTATTATGAAGAAGAAAAGCCACCACTTAATTTTTTTGAAAAAATATTTACCCGGTTTGATATCCGCAAAATGTTCGGCGGCTCAAACAGAAAATAAAATTATCCTGCTTATGCATGCGAATTTTACTTACCGGGGGTGCTGGTTTCATAGGTTCTAATCTTGCAGAACAATTATTGAAGGATAAAAGAGTATCAGCCGTCCGGGTACTGGATAACCTGTCTACAGGAGCAAAAGAAAATATTTCATCCCTGGTTGATGATTCAAAATTTGAATTTATCCAGGGTGATATCCGGGATTATCAAACCTGCCTGGAAGCCTGCAATACTATTGATCTTATATCACACCAGGCGGCACTGGGCTCCGTTCCGCGTTCGATACACGATCCGCTTACAACCAACGAAGTAAATATTACCGGGACACTGAATATTTTTACAGCAGCCAAAGAAAAAAATATCAAAAGAATTGTTTATGCTGCCAGTTCATCTACATATGGTGATCATCCGGGTCTTCCTAAAACTGAAAATAAGATCGGCAATCCCCTGTCACCTTATGCGGTTACCAAATATGTAAATGAGCTTTATGCCCGGGTATTTGCCAGTCTTTATGGAATGGAATTCATTGGCCTGAGGTATTTCAACATATTTGGCCCCAAACAGGACCCGAACGGACCCTATGCAGCCGTAGTTCCTCTTTTTGCCGAAGCGTTGTTGAATAATAAACCACCAACCATTAATGGTGATGGAAATCATAGCCGTGATTTTACTTATGTAGATAACGCCGTGCAGGCAAACCTTCTTTCCTTATTTAGCAGCGATGCTGAAGCCATAAACCAGGTGTATAATATCGCCTGCGGCCAACAGGTTTCTTTACTGCAATTATTTGAAGGATTGAAAAAGGAGGCAGCCAGTTCTTTGCAACCAGTTCACGGCCCGGAAAGAAAAGGCGATGTCAAACATAGTATGGCTGATATTTCCAAAGCAGAAAGATTACTGGGTTATTCGGTTAAAGTATCCGTGGAAGAAGGACTAAGAATGACATTTCAGTGGTATAAAGATCATCATAAATAATAATGAAAAGATCGATCATCATAACAGGCGGAGCCGGGTTTATCGGATCTCACACGGTAAGGCTTTTTGTAAATAAATACCCGGCTTACCGGATCATCAACGTAGATGCATTGACCTATGCAGGTAACCTGGAAAATCTGCGGGATGTTGAAAAGGCACCCAATTATATTTTTGAAAGAGTAAATATTTTAGATACGGCAGAGCTGGAAAGGATATTCAATCAATACGAACCTGGCGCGGTCATTCATCTTGCCGCTGAATCGCACGTCGACCGGTCTATCTTATCGCCGATGGATTTTGTATACACGAATGTGATCGGCACTGTCAATCTTTTGAACGCAGCCAAACAAGCATGGTCACGACTCCCGACTAACGACTCACGACTTTTTTATCATGTATCTACCGATGAAGTATTCGGTGCATTAGGTAAAACGGGTTTCTTTACGGAACAAACACCCTATGCACCCAACTCACCTTATTCAGCTTCGAAAGCATCATCCGATCATTTTGTAAGGGCTTACGGCGAAACTTTTAACCTGCCGGTAATTATCAGCAACTGTTCCAATAACTACGGTCCTAATCATTTCCCCGAAAAACTGATCCCGCTTTTTATCAATAATATCATTCATAAAAAACCATTACCGGTATATGGTGATGGCTTATATACAAGAGACTGGTTGTTTGTTAAAGATCATGCCGCCGCCATCGACCTTGTTTTTCACCAGGGTAAAAAAGGAGATACATATAATATTGGTGGATTTAATGAATGGAAAAATATTGACCTGGTAAAATTGCTGTGTAAACTGATGGATGAAAAGCTGGGTAATGCAACCGGAACCAGCGAACAACTGATCACATATGTAAAAGACAGGCCGGGCCATGACAGGCGTTATGCCATAGATGCCACAAAGATCAACAAGGAACTCGGCTGGAAACCTACCGTCACTTTCGAAGAAGGTCTCAGCCAGACCATCGACTGGTACCTGCAAAACCAGGAATGGCTGGCACATGTAACAAGCGGGGAGTATCAGCAATATTATACAAAACAGTATCAATCATAAATCAATTTTATGCCAACATCCTTAATTACCGGGGGCGCCGGTTTCATAGGTTCGCATGTAGCCAGGCATTGTTTGCAGGCGGGACATAAAGTAATTGTTGTAGACGATCTCAGCGGTGGGTTTGAAGACCATATCCCGGAAGGAGTTATATTTTTAAAAGGCAGTGTAACAGATGAAAAATTCATCAGCAAACTTTTTTTGACCCACCCATTTGATTATGTATATCACCTGGGAGCCTATGCTGCAGAAGGTCTTTCTCATTTCATCCGGCGTTATAATTATAATACCAATTTGATCGGCAGTGTGAACCTTATCAATGAAGCCGTAAAGCATAAAGTGAAATGTTTTGTGTTTACTTCTTCCATTGCTGTATATGGAAAAGGACAATTACCGATGACAGAAGAAATGACACCGGTTCCTGAGGACCCTTACGGTGTTTCAAAATATGCGGTTGAATTGGACCTGAAAGCGGCCCATGAGATGTTCGGGTTGAATTATGTTATTTTCCGGCCGCATAATGTATATGGAGAAAATCAAAATATCGGCGACAAATACAGGAATGTGATCGGCATCTTCATGAACCAGATCATGCAGGGAAAACAACTCACTGTTTTTGGCGACGGAACACAAACAAGGGCTTTCAGCTATATCGATGATGTAGCCATCCCTATTTCAAAATGTGTTGATATACCCGCTGCTTACAACCAGGTATTTAATATCGGCGCAGATAAACCCTATACGGTGAACGAACTGGCCGAAGTTGTCTGCCACGACTTCGGTGTAGAACCAGCGATCCGCCATCTCGAAGCCCGCAATGAAGTATTGCATGCTTATTCAGATCATAGCAAAGCACATAAAGTATTTGGCGAACCAACCGGTATTACTTTAAAAGAAGGCATTGCCCGCATGGCTGCCTGGGCCAAAAAAGTTGGAGCAAGACAAGGACAGGAGTTTGAGAATATAGAAATAACCGAAAAACTTCCGGAAGGCTGGAATCTTTTAAAAAAGAAATAAACAACCGGGAAAATCATAAGCAAGGGATGAAGAAGGTATTAATTATTTGCCTGCACCGGAAGGACAGGTCACCGGGTCAGCGGTTCAGGTATGAACAATATCTTTCTTTCCTGGAAGCAAACGGGTACCAGTTTGACATTTCCATTCTCCTGGATGAAAAAGATGACAGGGCCTTTTATACAAAAGGAAATTATTTCAGGAAAATATGGATCTACCTAAAGGCATTGATGATCAGAACCAAAGACTGGTCCCGGATGAACAGGTACGATATTATTTTTATTTTCAGGGATGCGCTGATGACAGGTTCTACTTTCTTTGAAAAAAGATTTGCCCGGTCAAAAGCCAAAATTATTTTTGATTTTGATGATGCCATATGGTGGGAGCACAATATTTCAGCGGAAAATAAAAAACTGGCTTTTTTAAAAAACCATTCTAAAACCGGCACGATCATCGGCCTTTCCGATTTAATTTTCGCCGGTAATCAATACCTCGCAGATTATGCGGCACAGTTTAATAAAAATATAGCTATCATCCCTACTACCATCGATACCTCAATTTATTTGCCCCAAAAAATAAAAAAGGATGATAAGGTAGTTTGTATCGGCTGGAGTGGTAGTTTCTCCACGATCGTACATTTTTCTTCGGCCATTCCTGTCCTGCTACGAATCAAAAATAAATACGGGATAAAAGTCAGGTTTAAAATTATCGGTGACGCTAACTATTATTGTGCTGAACTGGAAACAAAAGGTGATCCATGGATAGCTGCTACCGAAATTGAGGACCTTTCACAAATTGATATTGGCATTATGCCTTTACCGGATGATGAATGGACCAAAGGGAAATGCGGCCTGAAAGGTTTGCAATATATGGCTTTGGAAATACCTACCCTGATGTCACCGGTCGGGGTGAACACGGAAATAATACAGCATGCTGTAAATGGTTATTTGCCAAAAACAGAAAATGAGTGGGTTGATATTTTATCCGGTTTGATTGAAAACAAAGAGCTGAGAGAACGAATCGGTAAGGCAGGCCGGCAAACGGTCATTGAAAAATATTCAGTGGAAGCATGGAAAGAAAAATATCTTGAGAACTTTAATAAACTGTCAGCAACGAATTAAAATAGCAAGAGAAGCTTTGCCCGGGCATTAAGAAGAAAAGGAATATGAAAAAAGTGTTGATCATCTGCCTGCATCGCACGAACAGGTCGCCGGGGCAACGATACCGTTACGAACAATATATTCCCTTCCTGGAAAAAAACGGCTACCGCTTCGATATATCCAACCTGCTTAATGAAAAGGAGGATGCCTTTTTTTATTCAAAAGGGAATTATTTCAGGAAGCTCACGATATTTTTAAAGACATGGATATTAAGGATCAGGGATTGGGGAAGGATGAATAAGTATGATATTATCTTCATTTACCGGGATGCTTTGGTAACGGGGTCCACTTTTTTTGAAAAGAGATTTTCCCGTTCAAAAGCAAAAGTAATTTATGATTTTGACGATGCCATCTGGATACAAAAAGTTTCTGAAGGCAATAAGCGTCTTGCTTTTTTAAAAAATCCCGCAAAGACAAAGAAAATAATCGGCTTATGTGATCTTGTTTTTGCAGGAAACCGGTTCCTTGCTGATTATGCATTGCAGTTCAATAAAAATGTTGTGATCATCCCAAGCACCATTGATATTAATGTTTATAACAAAAAGGAAATAAAAGCCAGTAAGGATAAAGTTTGTATAGGATGGACGGGAAGTTCAACTACCATCAGGCATTACATCATGGCAATCCCTGTCCTTAAAAAAATAAAAGAAAAATACGGAGACAGCGTTGAATTTAAAATTATCGGTGATGAAAACTATTACTGCGCCGAACTGGATACCCGGGGAGAACGCTGGACCGCTGAAACAGAAGTGAAGGACCTGTCGCAATTGGACATTGGCATTATGCCTCTGCCGGACGATGAATGGGAAAAAGGAAAGTGTGGAATGAAAGGATTGCAATATATGGGTCTTGGAATACCAGCTGTCATGTCACCCGTCGGAGCAAATCTTGAAATAATACAACATGGCATAAATGGTTATTTGCCCAATACAGAAAATGAATGGGTTGATGTTTTATCCAATTTGATCGAGAATAAAGAACTAAGGGAAAGGATTGGCAAGGCAAGCCGGCAAACAGTTATAGATAAATATTCCGTGGAAGCCTGGAAACAAAAATATCTTGATAATTTTAATAAATTAACAGCCACAAATTAAAACTATGAAAGGCGTCATTCTTGCCGGGGGTTCCGGCACCAGGCTTTACCCGCTTACAAAAGCAGTATCCAAACAATTGATGCCGATATATGATAAGCCCATGATATATTACCCGCTGTCCATACTGATGATGGCAAGCATACAAGAAATACTGATCATAACTACGCCGGAAGATAATTCACAGTTTAAAAGGTTATTGGGCGATGGAAGTCAGTTGGGCTGCAAGTTTGAATATGCAGTGCAGGAAGTTCCCAATGGACTGGCCCAGGCTTTTGTGATCGGCGCTGGTTTTATCGGCGCTGATAAAGTGGCGCTGATCCTGGGAGATAATATTTTTCATGGAATAGGATTGGATAAGCAATTGCACACATTGACCGATGTGGAAGGGGGTTATGTATTTGCCTACCAGGTATCTGATCCCGAAAGATATGGTGTAGTGGAATTTGATTCTAACATGAAAGCCATATCTATTGAAGAAAAACCAGGATCACCCAAATCTAACTTTGCTGTTCCTGGTTTATACTTTTATGATAATGAAGTAGTGAAAATAGCCCGGGAATTAAAACCATCTGCAAGAGGAGAATATGAAATTACAGATGTCAATAAAGCCTACCTCCAAAAAGGCAAGTTAAAAGTAGCTGTATTAGACAGGGGCACTGCCTGGTTGGATACAGGAACATTTGATTCATTAAGCGATGCCAGTGAATTTGTACGGGTAATAGAAAAAAGACAGGGAACCAAGATAGGCTGTGTGGAAGAAGTGGCATATAAACATGGATTTATTAACAAAGATCAGCTGATGAAACTGGCAAAAGAGTTGGCGAAAAGCGGGTATGGAGAATATCTGAATTCGATAATTACTCATTTATGACACCGTATATTTCAGTTGTTTCACCGGTCTATAAAGCAGCATTGATTATTCCTGTTTTTGTTGAGAAACTTAAACAAGAACTTGAATTGCTGAACGAAAATTTTGAAATCATCCTTGTTGAGGATGGCAGTGCAGATAAAAGCTGGGAGAAAATTGTTGAAGAAACTAAAAAAGATAAAAGAGTAAAAGGAATAAAACTCAGCAAAAATTTTGGCCAGCATTATGCCATTACGGCTGGCCTTGATTACGCACACGGAGAGTGGGTTGTTGTAATGGATTGTGATCTACAGGATAGTCCTTCAGAAATAATTAATCTCCTTCAAAAGGCGAGGGAGGGACATAAAATTGTGCTGGCAAGAAGAGAAGTAAGGCATGATTCCTTCTTTAAAAAACTATCTTCCATCCTGTTCTATAAAATATTATCTGTTCTTACAGGGGTTAAGCAAGATGCTACCATCGCTAATTTTGGAATTTACCATAAAGACGTAGTTGACACGATTAAGAAAATGCGGGAACCATTCCGGAGTTTTGCCGCCATGATAAAGTGGGTGGGATTTTCACCTATTGCGATCAACGTAAAACATGCTGAAAGGTTCGATGGTAAATCCACTTACAACCTGAGAAAACTTTTAAAGCTTGCCATTGATACTATTTTGGCCTATTCAAATACACCACTTTATTATATTGTAGTATTTGGATTTGCAATTTCTTTGCTTTCATTTGTTGCAAGCCTGGTTGTGCTTATAAAATATTTAAGCGGTTATATAACTGTTTTAGGGTATACAAGTTTGATTTTATCTGTTTGGTTATTGGGCGGATTGTTAATGATGTTTTTGGGAATTGTTGGATTGTATATTGGAAAAATATTCCAGGCAGTTAAGGGAAGACCTATTTATGTAATTACTGAAACTGAAAATATTAATTAACACCATGGGAAATTTTATTAAAGAATTTTGGGAAAACCAGGCTATTACATTTAAAGATTCACATACGGCTTCCTGGGGAGATAATTTTGCTATCGAGCTGGAGATCGGGTGTATCGAAAAATATATTAATCCCGGGGATGATGTATTGGATGTTGGTTGTTCAAACGGGCATGCCACACTTGCCATGTTGCAGAAAAAGCCGGGTAAGCTTTATGGTGTAGATTATTCAGATAATATGATCCGGTATGCCAATGAAAATAAATCTAAACTTAAGGACCCCGAAAACGTTTTATTTGATGTGGGTGACATCCGGCAACTGCAGTTCAATGATGAGTCTTTTGATATAGTGTATACAACCCGGGTTCTTATCAACCTTCCCAATTGGGAGGAACAGGTAACGGGTATTGAAGAATGTATCCGGGTAACAAGAAAAGGAGGAAAAATAATACTCTCAGAAGCATTTTGGGAACCCCTTGTATTGCTAAACAGCCTAAGATCACTAAAACAACTTAAGCCTTTAGTTGAACATGATTTTAACCGTTATTTAAAAAAAGGTAATCTTGAAAACCTTTTACAAAAAAAGGGATTAACGTTTAGTGTCGATGAATTTAGTTCTATTTATTACCTGGGCTCCAGGTTTTTAAGAGAGTTGGTTACCAATCCATCAGATTATCCGGGTTACAGTAATCCCGTCAATAAGATCTTCTACGAAATTGAAAAGGAATTTTCCGGTGGCGGATTCGGCATTCAACAAGCTTATATTATTTCCAAATAATCTTTTTAAGACTTTAACCAAACTCCTGGCATTCCCGGGTTGCTGATAAAATCTATTCAAACCAAAAGTTTTGGTTTGTAATTCTTTCAATTAGATGGGCACATTTATACCTTTTAATAAACCATATCTCTCCGGTAACGAGCTGAAATATATCAAGCTGGCCATTGCTGGCGGAAAAATTTCAGGTGATGGTGTTTATACGGGGAAATGCCATGAGTTTTTTGAGAAAAGATTTGGTTTTTTAAAATGCCTGTTAACTACTTCCTGTACCGATGCATTAGAGATGGCAGCAATACTGATCAATATACAACCGGGGGATGAAGTAATAATGCCATCTTTTACTTTTGTATCCACAGCAAATGCATTTGTTTTAAGGGGTGCTAAAATAGTTTTTGCAGACAGTAAGGCCGATCATCCCGGAATGGATGAAGATAATCTTGAGAATTTAGTTACAAAGAAAACAAAAGCAATAGTTACGGTTCATTATGCCGGTATTGCCTGTGATATGCATAAAATAATGACATTGGCTGACAAGTATAACCTGTTTGTTATTGAAGATGCAGCACAGGCCATTGATAGTTATTATACATTCCCTGATGGCACCATTAAAGCACTGGGAAGTATTGGCCATCTGGCTGCTTTTTCTTTTCATGAAACAAAGAATATTATTTCAGGTGAAGGCGGGATGATAGTGATCAATGATGAACAATTTACTGAAAGAGCAGAAATAATCAGGGAAAAAGGGACTAACCGCTCAAAATTTTTTCGGGGTGAAATAGATAAATACGGTTGGGTAGACATAGGATCATCGTTTCTGCCCTCTGACATCATTGCTGCCTTTTTGTATGCACAGCTGGAAAACTTTGATAAGATCCAGGAGAAAAGAAAAGAGATCAGTTCATATTATGCAAAAAGCCTGGTGGATGCTAAGGGCATTTCATTTTTGCCCATACCTGGATATGCCACTGATAATGCACATATGTTTCCCATTATTTGTGAATCAATTGATAAAAGGTCGCAATTAATAAGAACATTAAAAGAAAATAATGTCATGGCAACATTTCATTATCAGTCACTTCACAATAGTCCATATTTCAGCAGGCAATACCCGGGCATTATGTTGCCTAACTCGGAAAAATTTGCTGACAGGTTAATGCGTTTGCCCATGTATTATGAATTAGAAAAAGCGCAACTGGAATTCATTTCAAATCTCATCCTTCATGCAATATGAACCTTAGGAGATAATAAAAAGGACCCCGATGCGATTGAGTTTAAGTAAGCCAAATTTTAAGACAATAATTTTTTCGTGGAGTATTGTTTTTATTATCAAATTCATTTTTGCCTATAGCTATACTCAAATAAGCGGCGCTGACTACCCGGATCGTAAGTTAGGGATGATTTCCTTTGCTTCCGGGGACTACCCGTCATATGTCGGTGCGATGGAAAATTATGTTCGATCCGGCAACTATTTTTTTATTAACCAGGCAGGAGATACGATCAGGGCGGGCAGAATGCCCTATTACGCCCTTCCCTATTGGGCAGCACGTCATTTTTTAGCACCCGGCCCGTCCATTGATGTATTGACCATTATTAATATAATACTGGATGTAACGGCTATTATTTGTCTTGCATTAATGGCATATACCCTGGCGGGGTATAAATTATTTGTATATTATTTAGGGTTGCTATTGGGAAGTATTAGTTTGTATGTAAGTTACTGGTCGATCTATACTCTTACGGATGCGTCGGCAGCTTCCGCATTCATGATTGGAATTTATTGTTTTTGGAGGTCCGTTATCTCACTCAAAAATAACTGGAAGCTGTTAATGGTTACTTCCATTTTTTTTTCCTGGACCATTCTATTAAGACCCTATTTTGTGATAATTATCGGTCTTTTCGCGTTGTATTATCTTTTCAAAAAGAAAGTTTTGTTTTCAGAAATGTTTAAACTGGCCGCGGTCTGCGTATTACCATTTGTACTGTTAATAACGCCATGGATAGTAAGAAATTATTTGCTGTTCAATCGCATAATTCCCTTCCAGCAAGATATGTATGCGGGTTATAGCTATTCTCCATCAGAATTAGAGAGCAGAAAATTAGCATCTGCATTGGGAGAGGACGGAGGTACTTTTTGGGACAACAGCTCAATGGCCTCTTTTTTTTATCCCAAAACTTTTAAAACCAGTGATTTTAAATATCCGCGATACCTGGTCAGGGATACAACGCTGATAAATGAATTTGAGAACATAAGACATGATTTTATCGGCAATTATTATAACAGGTCAGGAATGGAAGAGGAATCTTTAGTTGCCAGGATGAAAAAGTTAAGAATAGTATATAAAAAGAAATATCCCTTTCGTTTTTTTGGAGTTAATAATATTAAAAAAATCAGGACATTTTGGATTCACAGCGGTTCCTATTATGTAGCAGTAAGTAATGACAGCCAGTGGGAGAAATTTTTGACCTGGGGAAATAAATTGCTCCAATCTTTATTATATTACCTGGTTCTTTTTTTAGGAACCCTCGGGTTGTGGAGACTAAGGAAATATGACAATATGGGATATGTTTTATTAGTTCCGGTAGTGATGCTCACGTTAATATTTCCTCTTACCCTGGCTCTTCTGGAATCAAGATATTCTGTTCCATTCTATTATCCGGGTTTAATTGGCTTGTGTTTATTTATATATACGGTCGCTAAAAAATTATTCTTGCATAAAATGCGGAACTTTTGATTTGCCCTCGCCCAGGCCAGGTCTGAACCCCGGCCTATGTAAATAATAAGAGTATGTCAGCAAATTACAATTTTCATCCCAGCGCAATTATTGAGGAAGGATGCCAGGTAGGTTCCGGGACCAGGATCTGGCACTTTAGTCACATTATGCCGGGATCTATCATTGGAAATAACTGCATCATTGGTCAAAATGTATTTATTGCAACAAATGTGAAGCTGGGTAATAATGTGAAAGTGCAGAACAATGTTTCCATCTATGAAGGGGTGGTTTGTGAAGACGATGTATTCCTCGGGCCTTCCATGGTTTTTACAAATGTGATCAACCCGCGCAGCGCTGTAAGCAGGAAGAACGAGTATAAGCAAACAATAATAAGAAGAGGTGCAAGCATTGGCGCCAACGCCACTATTATTTGTGGCAATGAGATCGGGGAATATGCATTCATTGGCGCAGGCGCTGTTGTTACCAAACCTGTTTTACCATTTGCATTGGTAATGGGAAACCCTTCCCGGCAAACGGGTTGGGTAAGCGAGATGGGTCATAAACTTGAATTCGATATTAACGGCATTGCCATATGTCCTGAAAGCAAGGACGAATATCGCCTGGACAATAACAGGGTTTATAAATTGAATAAATAATTTTGAAAAATTTTGTTTTAATAGGAGCCGGCGGTTATGTGGCGCCAAGACATTTGAAAGCGATAAAAGATACAGGGAATGATCTTTTGGCGGCGCTGGATAAAAATGACTCTGTAGGTATACTTGATAACTATTTCCCCAGGGCAGATTTCTTCACCGAATTTGAGCGATTTGACAGGCATTGCGAAAAATTACGCCGCAGCAATACGCCTGTACATTATGTAAGTGTTTGTAGTCCCAATTACCTGCATGATGCCCATGTACGTTTCGGTTTACGCATCGGGGCTGATGTGATCTGTGAAAAGCCAGTGGTACTGAACCCCTGGAATGTAGATGCTTTGATGGAGATCGAAAAGGAAACGAACCGAAAAGTTTATACGGTACTCCAGTTGAGACTGCATCCGGCTATAATTTCTTTACGGGAAAAAATATTGAAGGAATCAGCAGGGAAGAAATATAAAGTTGACCTCAAATACATAACAGCAAGAGGAAACTGGTATCACTCAAGCTGGAAAGGAGATGTTTATAAAAGCGGTGGCATTGCCACCAATATCGGCATACATTTTTTTGATGTATTGCTGTGGATATTCGGAGATGTAAAAGAAAACATCGTTTACCAGCATGGAATGGATACAGCTTCCGGGAAACTTAAACTTGAAAATGCTGAAGTAAGCTGGATGCTGAGTATAGATGCCAGCCAGTTGCCGGATGAGGTAAGGAATAAAGGCAACCGGACCTGGCGTTCGCTTGTTATTGATGAACAGGAATTTGAGTTCAGCAATGACTTTGATGAATTGCATACAAGATCGTATAAAGAAATATTATCAGGCAAAGGGATTGATTTACATGAAACAAAAAAGATCATTCAGCTTCTTCATGATATCAGGAATGCCGGACGATAGTATTACATCATATCCCCAAAAAACAATCCGTGCAGCTGCATAAACAGGTCTACGTTTATTTTGGTTCGTATTTTATCAATGCAGTGCTTTCTTTTGGGATCGTTTCATTACTTACGCACTATTTAACGACCTATGACTACGGCATCATTAACCTCTACAGTTCATTCATCATTCTGCTGATGCCATTTATTACCGGGGGCATCCTGTATCCTTTATCGGTTGAGTATTTCAAAAGACCCAGGGACACCTACCGGGAATATTTTACCAATGCCCAAACGATACCTTTAATAAGTCTTGCTTTTTTTACGGCGCTTTGTTTTATTTTCCAACAACCGCTCAGCCGGTTCCTGAAAGTTTCCGCGGTTTGGATATGGATCATGCCCGTAACAGCCTGGTGGATCATGATCAATGAATCAGCTATGATGATCACCAGGAATAAAAACCGGCCCTATCATTTCGCTTTTTTTTCGGTAGGAAAAAACCTGGCTGAGATAGCATTAACAGCGGGACTGGTTATTGGCTTGCATTGGGCCTGGCAGGGTCGGTTATTATCTGCTGCCCTCGCACCGGTTATGATCGGTGCCATTTCAATTTATCTTTTCTATCGCTGGCAATTGGTAACAAAAAAGATTGACTGGCCAACGATCCGCCGGATCTTTTTACTCAGTTTCCCGTTTGTATTTGAAAGACTTGCCATTTTTGTATTTGGTTATTCAGACAGGTATTTTATTGACAACTACGATCCAAACAGTACCCGGGAAGTTGGGCTTTATGGTTTGGGGGCGCAAATAGGCCAGATATTATTCCTGGTTGTTATTTCGATGAATAGTGCTTACCAGCCTTTTTTATTTAAAAAGCTGGCAGAAGGATTAAAGAAAAAAATCCATAAAACTACTTTCTGGTATATCGGGGCCTGTGCTGTTTCAGTAGCCTTGCTTTACCTGGCTATCCCGGTCTTATTTCATTTTTTTATTGGGAAAAGCTACCAGGGCGCCAAAGAATATGCTTACATACTTTTGGCAGGATACTTTATGTGGGGTATCTATAATGGTTTCCAGGCATACCTCATCTACCTGGAAAAAAGCAAGCAGATATTTTATATCTCTATTTTAGGAATGCTGGCAAGCCTGGGATTGAACAGGCTGATGGTTCCCCGTTTTGGTGCACATGGTGCCGCTATATCAAGTGTGATCACCTATTCCATTATGTCAATAGTTTGTTTCCTGATGGTTCGAAAATTTTATATTTTAAAACATGAGTAATTCTTTTGTAAAAAATGCAGCATATACCCTGCTTGATCTTGTAACATTCAAGAAGGGTGTTGCCCGTACCATTAACGGGATGAAGATCCGGTTTCCTGCCCGGTGGAGCCGCTATTACCCTGCAGATTATGAAAATGAAAATTATTTATTCCTGCAAAAAACGGTAAAGCCGGGCTGGCATCTTATCGATATCGGCGCCCATTTTGGTTTATTCAGTACATGTGCATCACAACTTACAGGAGCAAACGGAAGAATTATTTGTTTCGAGCCCACGCCGGTCACCTTCTCGATCCTGAAAAAAACACTTGCCTTAAATCACTGTGATAATGTAACTCCGGTCCAGGCTGCTGTCAGTGATAAGGACGGAACCGCAACTTTTTTTATGGGCGAAACGGATGGATGCAATAGCAACAGCCTTATCAATAATACGATGGGCAAGGGTGTGAAATCAGGTTATGATATCAAAACGGTTACCATTGATGGTATTGTATCGGAATATACCCTGTCGCCTGATCTTATTAAAGTTGACGCTGAAGGCGCCGAACTGGAAGTGCTGAAAGGAGCGATAAAAACATTGGAGAAGTATAAACCAATAATAATAATCGGCCTGCATCCTTTTTCTTTTACGGATAAGCCGGCTACATTGGGTGCGATCTGGGACCTGGTCATATCCCTTGGATATAAAATAAGATATAACCGCATGCTGATAACCAGGTCTGACTTTTGCAGCCGCACCGGGCTGTTTGAAATTCATTGCGAAACTGAATAGTTTCCGTTGTTCGGCTATATCACCATAATTCAAAATCTCCTGTCAATATGAAGTGGCCTTTCCGGGTGAGTAAGACATGGAACCTGGGTATATTTAAAGAAAAGCAGCCCTTTGATATTGTTCACGGAGCAAGACCAGAAAACCTGGTATTTACTTTGTCAGGAAGAAAACTCAGGACAAGGTATAAACATGTTGCCACCTATGCAGATCCCTTCCTGTTTCAAAACGATGGTAAACTTTTTTTATTTGCGGAAGCGCAACCGATCGGTGAAGTTGGATATATCCATTGCTGGCAATATGTAAAGGATTCAAAATGGCAGGATATGGGGCCGGTACTCAAAGAAGCCCATCATCATTCATATCCATTTATTTTCCGCGACAGCAACGGGAAAATATATATGCTTCCGGAATCACACCAATCGAAAGAGATCAGTTTGTGGGAGTTTTCCAATTTTCCGTTGGGTCTCAAAAAAGTAAAGACCATTCTTCATGGTGCTTACGTTGATTCGAATATTATTTTATATAATGGCACTTATTATTTGTTTACCAAGAACGATAAGCATGAACTGCTGATATTCCACAGTACAAATTTATTATCAGGTGAATGGACAGCACACAAGGCTAATCCTGTGACCAATGATCTGAAATTCTCCAGGAACGGGGGCGGGATCATGATGCATGAAAACAAATTGATACGGGTTGCTCAAAATGGTGCCAGCATGTATGGCGGCGGGATCGTGATCTTGTCCGTAGATAAATTGGATGAGAACGAGTACAGAGAATCTGTCATTGAAGATGATTACAAGCCCGTACATAATTATATCTGGCAACGAAGGGGAAGGCATCACCTGAGTCTTTGTGATTTTAATGGAAATACATTTGTAGCCATGGATGGATTCGCAGACAACTTATTTATTAATTTTATCATTAATGGAATTTATAAAATCCTGCGCTGATGGCCTACACGATTGAGGTTGTAGATATAACGAAGAAAAATGTGGAGGATGGGCTAAGGGCACTCTTCAAAGAAGGGTTTGGTCAGAAAGAAATGCCTGCGGAAGGATACCTGCTTCGGAATATCAATTCAAATGCTTCGCAACCTTCTTTCTTTGTTGCTGCCATTGAAGACGGGGTTTTTATCGGGGCTAACGGTTTTATCGCATTCGATTTTTATTTTAACGGGAAAAAGATCACCGGCTTTGAAAGTTGCTGGAGCGCCACACACCCCAAACACCAGGGAAGGAAAGTGTTCGTAAGCATTCAAAATTTTGCCAAGGAATATTTAAAAGAAAAAGGAGCAGGATTTATTTTTGGAATGGCGAATGATAATTCGCACCCGATCTTTATAAAAAAACTTGGCTTTACAGAGGTCCCGGCTATGACCATAAAGATCCCCAATATCCCGTTGCTCAGGAATTTGTTTTTCAACAAGCCATCCATTGTATCAGCAAACCATCTTACAGATCACTCGCTGATCACCAATGAAGAACAGGTGATTGCTTTAAAGCAACAGGAAAAAAGAGAACCCATCGAAATAATAAAAATAAATGAAAGCTTTGGCTGGGGGAAGGTCCGTAAACATAAAAAATTCGGAATTACGTTCACCTATTTCCACCTGGGAGGAATTAGTCTCAAAGATCCGGCTGATTATAAAAAAATAGTAAAGAAAATATTGTCGTCCTACCGTATCTCATATATACTGGTGGTTTCATCTGCTTCCAGCAATACGAACCCTCTTCTTAACCGGTGGAAAAAGGCGAGGATGAATGGTTTCATTTATTTTGATCTGAATGCCGGAGCTTTTGAACACACAAATATGATGATGGGGATCATTGATGTGTTTTAATTTACTAAACGTTGGTCCTTTTTGAAAAAAGTTCTTTTATATTATCCTCCTAACAAACGATCTGTTGCTATTGAAACGCTCTGCAAAGCAGTAAAAGAAGCAGGTCATGAGTTGCTGGTACTTACTTTATCCGAACGGGGCGCTTTTCATGAGGCGCTTGAAGAAATGAAGATCAAGACATACACGCTTGTTCTTCCCCGCAAACCTTCCTGGAAATATTTTTTAAAACATAGCAGGAGCCTGGTAAAATTTTGCAGGCAACATCGAATTGATTTTGTATGGAGTCACCTGCAAGAGGCCAATCTCGCTGCTTTGTTTGCACAACCATTTTTAAAAGCCAGGGTCATCCCTTTCCGGCATCATGCAGAATCTGCATTCTATGCTGAAATGGGTGAACAATTTGGGATGAGCCGGAATAAAAATGAACAGCGGGTTGATAAATTGATCAACAGGCTGGCAAAGAAAATCGTGATCCCGTCATCCGGGGTATGGCAAAGCATGGAAAAATATGAAGGTTGTGATATGAGTAAGGTTCGGTTGATACCTTATATATATGATTTTACAACTTATCAAAAACCCGATCCCGGTAAAGTAAAAACTTTAAGGGATGAATACCCGTGTAACCTGTTGCTTATTATGGTTAGCCGTATGGTTGCCGCCAAACAACACATGACGGTCTTTGAGACCGTTAAAAAACTGGTTGATGAGGGGCTCTCCCTGAAAATGATCGTAATGGATGACGGACCAATCCGCCCGGTACTTGAAGAGTTTATTAATAAAAATGATCTTTGCGATCATATTATCATGACAGGGTTTCGGGATGATTTTGTGAATTATATGGCAGCCGCTGATCTGCTGATCCACCCTTCCCTGACAGAGGCCAGCAACAACGTTGTTAAAGAAATGGGTTTGTTGCAAAAAGCTGTAGCTGTTTGCAAAGATGTCGGGGATTTTAATGATTATATCACCGAAGAGCAGAGTGGTTATTTCCTGGACAGGAATAACCTGCCACAAACAATCGAATCAGCTATCCGGGATGCTTATGCTCAGCCGGATAAAATAAAACGCTTTGGCAGTGAACTCAGGAAAGACGTTTTAAAATATTTCAGCGATTCAGCTGAAAACAGGCAAAGGTTTCTTGATCTTCTGAATTAATGAGGGGGTTCGTATTTATACTAGAAAAATTTCTATTCTTAATAAAGTAACTGTACTCTTTTTTGCTTTAAAATAAATATTCACAAGTAAAACACTGGCAATAAGCAATTGTCTTGTATAGTTTTATGGCCGTATCATTTTATCCAATATCCGGGAATTTTACTTCTGTAACTGTTTCACCGGGGAATCCAGGCTGTAAAACCTTTTTTGCTTATGCAGGGAAAAACCAATCTTGTCTCGGTCATCATACCGGCCTACAACGCCTCCCCTTTTATTGAGGAAACGATCAAATCAATATACGGACAAACATACCCGCACTGGGAAATAATCATTATTGATGATGGGTCAACCGATAATACGGCTTCAATATGTGAACAGCTTAATTGTTCAGCATTGAAAATGGTCCGGCAAAAGAATGCCGGCGTGGCCATGGCCAGGAATAATGGTTTGGCACTTGCAAAAGGTGAGTTGGTTGTTTTTTTTGATGCAGATGACCTGATGAGCCCGGACTTTCTCTCGGTCAGGGTTGAAGCTTTGCAAAACGACCCGGGGATCGGTTTTGTCGGCGGGTTAGTAGAAACCTTTCCGTTACCCGTTAAAACAAGAAAAGCTGCCGGCTCGGATCCTGTGAACGAGATCCTGTTTTTTGATTCATCATTTGTAACCGTCCCTTCCAATTACCTGATCAAAAAAGAAATACTGATCGATAACAAAATTTTTTTTAATAAAGAACTCAGCAGCAGCGCTGACAGGTTTTTTATCCTTGAAGTATCCAGGTTTGCCAAAGGCAAAAACATAAGCGGTGAAAGAGGTAAGCTTTTATACCGGTTCACCAGCCAGAGCATGTCTCATAAAATAACGCCCGGCCTGATCATTGATAATGAAAAATTCTATTACGAATTAAAAAGAAAGAATTTATTGCCGCATGGAAGAAAACATAAATTTAAAAGCTTTTATTTTCTTTCGCTGGCCAAGGGCTTCGGTATGGTCAAATACTGGAAGAGTGTTGTAAAATACCTGTTCATGTCTTTTATAAACCATCCTGTTTTTTTTGCAGAGAATTTCAGCAAAAGCCTTTTTAAGGTATCTTCCTTTAAGGGATTGGTAAAAGGAGCTTAATATTTCAGCCATCATCTTTTTTAATATTCCACTTATTGTATGTCATCTGAAAGACAACCTGTAGAATCAGCCGGCCGCTGGTGGGGCGAACATATACATCGTTACCATGAAGCCCTTCTCCATATTACTCCCGATGATATTGTGCTGGACATTGCCTGTGGCACCGGTTTTGGTACCGATATAATCGCCGGTAAAACCCGTGGTAAAGTCATTGGCGGTGATATCGCTGCTGAAGCAATTGATGAATGCCGGGCACACTGGCAAAAAAGCAATCTGGAATTCAAAGTACTGGATGGTACAAAACTTGAATTTCCTGACGGGTATTTCAATAAAATTGTTTCTTTTGAAACCTTGGAGCATACAGGGCAGTATCGTGAAATGGTTGCTGAATTTGCAAGAGTGCTGAAGCCCGGTGGTCAATTGATCCTTTCTACTCCCAACAGGGAAGTATCCAGCCCTGACGGTATAATAGAAAATCCTTTTCATATCCAGGAATTCACTTGCGAGGAGTTGAAACAGATCCTGGAAACATCATTTCCCATTGTTAAGCTTTCAGGTCAGCGGTATATGCGGTATGATAAAAGATCAGCCGGGCGCCGGATCGGAAATTTTTTTGAAAAATTATTTCTCAGCTTTGGCATACGCAAGCTTCCTTACAAATGGCGCAGTGGATTTATGAAACTATTTTTTGGTTACCCGTTATATCCGCGGGAAACAGATTTTGTGCTGGAAAAAGACATAAGCAGGATCAAAAAAGAATGCCCGGTCCAGTTTGCGGTTTGTCAAAAGTAATATATGAGTTCTCCTCTCGTATCTGTTATTATCCCGGTTTATAATGGTGAGCGTTATGTTGAAGAAACAATTCGTTCCGTATTTGATCAGACATTTCAGGATTTTGAAATCATTATATTAAATGATGGAAGTACGGATTCCTCCGCGGAGATCATTAAGCGGTTGCAGGAAGAGGATAGCCGCATTATTTATATTTCCAAACCCAATACCGGTGTTTCCGACACCCGTAATATTGGAATAAGCAAAGCCCGTGGAAAGTATCTTGCTTTCCTCGATGCGGATGATGTGTGGAAACCTGTTAACCTGGAAAAAAAAATTATTGCACTAAAGGACTCGGGGAAAAAATGGGTTTTCTGCGATCATGGAAATATTTATGAAGAGGATAATACTTTACACGCCGACCGGAAAGTTTTCAAGCCGTATAATATCATCGACAATATATTATTATGGGAAGCACATGTGGTGCCGGGTCCCTGCAGTAATATTGTTGCAGAAAAAGAATTATTTGCTGATGATATAAGGTTTGATATCCGGCTTTCTTCAGCGGCTGACCGTGATATCTGTCTTCAATTATCGGCAAAAGAAGAGCCTTATTATATACCGGAAAAACTTTGGTTATACAGGCAACATGGCCAAAGCATGTCCAACCAGAATTATAAGGTCATCGATGAAATGAAATATCTTTATCAGAAGGCAGATAAAAGAAAATGGTTCAGCAGTCGCAGGTTAAGAAGAAAAGCATTGTCAAATGTGAACCTCATCATGGCCGGGATGAGTTATTTCTTTCCATCGCAGCGAAAAAGGATACCAGGCTTCATCTTTAAAGCCATTTGGTATTCACCTGTTAATGTATTTCAGAAAAAGATCCTGCCTGTTTTCAGGCGTTCTTCTAACAATAAAACCAAACAATAATTATGCGAATCTTAATAACTGGCGGAGCCGGTTTCATACCTTCTTCCCTCGCAGATGCACTGCTTGCCATGCCGGATACGGATGTTGTACTGGTCGATAATTTCTTGACCGGCAGAAAAGAAAATATTCCCGTACATCCGCGTTGTCGCTTTATTAAAAATAATGTGAATGATTACAATGACATAGCCCCTGTATTTCTTGCATTCAAGTTTGATTATGTATTTCATTATGCTGCGGTCGTTGGCGTAAAGCGAACCCTGGAAAACCCGGTATTGGTACTGGAGGATATCCAGGGCATTCGCAATGTGCTGGATCTTTCCAAGAATACGGGAGTAAAAAGAGTTTTCTTTTCTTCTTCTTCGGAAGTTTACGGAGAACCGGTGCACCTGCCGCAGCATGAACACACTACGCCACTGAATTCACGGTTGCCATACGCGGTTGTAAAAAATGTGGGAGAGTCTTTCTGCCGTTCCTACCAGCAGGAATATGGTCTTGATTTTACGCTGTTCCGTTTCTTTAATACATACGGCCCGAAGCAGAGTCCTGATTTTGTGGTATCACGATTTATCAATGCTGCGCTTCAGAATAATGACATTACGATCTATGGAGATGGTTTGCAAACCCGGACCTTCTGCTATATCGATGATAATACAGAGGCTTGCATCAATGCCCTGGTCCGGAATTTATTTGTAAATGATGTGGTGAATATCGGCAACGATAATGCAATCACTATACTGGAGTTGGCAGAAACAATAATCCGTATTACGAAATCAGGTTCAAAGATCATTCACCTGGCACCTTTACCGGAAGGAGATATGACACGCCGTCAACCTGATATTGGTAATATGAGCCAACTGTTAAAAAAGGATTTTATTTCACTGGAAGAGGGATTGTCAAGAATAATAAAGCTTCGGAAAAAAACGGTATGACAGTAAAAATACCGTGACCATCGGAGAAGTCCTATTGTGATCACGGGTAGATTTGCCCGATCTTACCTGATTGTTAATGGGTTGTTTTGTTCTGAACTCCTTTTATGTCAATTTAGTGGCAGCTAAGTCAATATCCTTAAAAAGCTGTTATTATGAAAAGGCTGCTATATCCGGCGCAGATCATATTATTCGGATTCCTCATTGTTTCTTTACTGGCAACATGCCTCCAGGTATTCGGTGATTCAAATCCATTATCGAAACTTGATTATAAAGTTCCTGTTTACAATAATGTTGAAGAATATGACCCTTCCCTTGCAAGACTTAATTCCATCGATAAGCTTGTAAAGTATTGTGATAGTCTTTACCTGGTAACTGTTTCTACCAATAACGAGGACGAGATCAAAAAAGATTATACGGATATCGTTTCTTCAGTCGTTCGGAAAAGATTTTATCATGGATATTCATATTATGGGGTTAGCCGTAATTATATGTCACTGCTGTTGTCAAAACTTACGATCCCCGGTTTAGATGCGGTAGTGATACCCGATGAGATATTGAAATATTCTTTTGCAGCCTGTAGCCAGCAATCTATCGTAGTGATGGAAGTATTACAATCAAAAGGGTTTGAAACACGGAAAGTTTCCTTCCAGGGAAAAACATCCGGGCATTTTTGTTTTGAAGTATATTTCGAAGGCGGCTGGCATTTTTATGATACCAATATGGAACCTGATCCCAATGTGCTGCAAGCTTATGGCAGACCCGGGATAACTTTTTTAGTAAACCATCCTGATATCCTGCTTAAAGCATATGGACAATATCCCAAAAACGAAGTAATGGATATATTCCCGACTTATACTTTTGGTGAAATAAATAAATTCCCCGCCCCAAAGGCTTTGATCTTTCAAAAACTTACCAAGATATTGTCTTATTTTATCTGGTTCTTTTTTCTTTTCATTTTCCTGATAGTCCGGCTTAGATATTTACGGGTGAGCGGGAACACAAATGTGCAGAGTCGCAGAACATATTTCCCCCGGCCTGAAGCTGGAAGATCTCCATCTTATTACCCGGGCATTGTAGCGCCGGGCGCCTGATAGAGCAGGTTCTGATATCAACAGTAATTTCAACAAGTGGGCTGGTCATCAGCTTCTGAAAAGAAATGTTTGCATCGCTTTTATTGTTTCAAATTTTTAATGAACCGGGTAAACAACCCCGCAAGACATTTTTGGTAAACGCTGCACAATGATCAAAAAGATCGGGCTCAATATTTTCAACGCGGTTGGTGGAACCAGGATACTGAGAGCCCAAAAGAAAAACAAAATAACTGTTCTGAACCTGCATAGAATTACGCCGGAACAGGATTTTTTTTTTAAACCTATAACCCCCGCCCATTTTGAGTTGCTTCTTAAATATGTTGCGAAGCATTATAACGTCATTACTATAGACGAGATCATTTCATTGCAAACAGCGCGGAAAAGGAATCAAAAGCCATATTTGATATTAAGTTTTGATGACGGGTATTACGATTTTATGGAATATGCTTTGCCACTTTTGATAAAATATAAGCTCCCCTGCAATCATAACATAGTAAATTCCTGTGCTGATCATAATGAGATCATCTGGACGCACCGGCTAAACAATATCTTTAACCATGCCAGGGAAAATAAAATAAACCTGCAATACCAGCCGGAAGACGGATCGGTGCTTTCCTACCAGGCAGGCACGAAGAACCCGAGGGAAGTATATTATGCCATATTCAACATACTGTTAAATACGCCTTATCAAAAAAGAATGCAATGGATCATAGAGAAAGAAAAAGAACTATCTACCTCTGTAAACTGCGCTATGATGAACTGGACCCAGGTAGCCGAGTGTACGAAATACGGGGTGGAGATCGGGAGTCATACTTACAGTCATGACACACTCTCTACCATAACAGATTATAATTGTTTGCTTGACGAAATTCAGCGATCAAAAACCGGGATTGAAAAAAATATCCAAAAACCCGTCAATATTTTAGCGCTGCCAAATGGACAAACAAATGCAGATATTGTAAAGGCTTGCAAACAGGCAGGCATTTCCAATATTTTATTCGTTGATGATAAAGTGAATAGCTGGAGTGATCTTAGTGTGAATAAAGTAAACCTTATCAGCAGAATTAATATTATCGAAGAGAGCCCGGCCGAAATGTTCCTGAGAACCGAATTGTTTCATCCCATCCTGCGGAAATATGTCAGGTTCTAAATGTATCATACAACAACTCGATCTTTCAAATTATCCGTTATTGGTTCCTCTTATGAAAGATTGTTTTGCGATGGATGTAACTGCTGATTATTTTAAATGGAAATATTTTGATAACCCCGCAGGGACTTGTGTGGGGTTTATGGCCATTGAAAAGGATACGAACCAGGCGGTTGCTTTTTTTGGGGCCATGCCGCAAAAATATGTACTGGATGGAAAGGAGATAAAGATATTCCAGGGCTGTGATTTTATGACGCACTCACAGCACAGGAAAAAAAGCCTCTTCCCGGTTTTGGCAAAGGAATGTTATGACTATTTAAAAGACCGGCAAAATTTTTTTATGATCTCCATTGGCGGCACGCCGCGATCTTTACCCGTATTAAAATATTTTGGCTGGCGAATACTTTTTAAATTCAAGAACTATTTTAAACCGAATATATTTTGCAGACCTTACATCTTAAAAAAATACCCGGCAAATAGTTTCGTTACAGAAAATTCATTGGATCCTCTTGAAGAACTTATAACGGATCAACCCCGGCTTTCAAAAATAAAATCGCCCCGGAACCTGGAACATTATAAATGGCGGATCAGCAATCCTAATTATAATTACAAAATAGTCTCTTACAGGAAAGCTGATACCAAAAGAGGCTTTGTAGTATATTTTGTTCAGAATAATAAAATACTCCTGTTTGATTTTGTATTTAAGGATGCTGATTCAAAAAAGGCCCTGTTATGGTACTTGTCGAAAGAGGTTGTGAAAAACAAGTATAAAGGAATTGTATCTTTTTGTCAGGAGAATGGGTTTGAAAGCCACTTGCTAAAAAGAAATTTTTTTATTTCAAACCCATTTAAAAAAGGCCCCTTATCCGATAAACCTCCTTTTTTGATCTATTCCGATGAAGAAACAATGGAAAAATTTTCCAGTCGGGATAAATGGGCGCTGACTGCTTATGACTATGATGCGCTTTAAGTTTATCATTTTAAAAGAATGATCATTACTCATGGATTTTTTACAGCTGAAGAAAAATTTAAAAAATGATTTTGCGGGTTTGCCGGTTCAAAAAGTTGCTGTATTGGCAGACTCGGCATCACAATTGTTTTGCCAGGCCCTAAAAGGGTATGGATATAGCCGGGGCATGCATTTTGATATCTGGGAAGCAGATTATGACCAGGTATACCAGACCGTGCTGGATGAAAATTCAAAATTATATACTACTCAACCTGGTTTTGTCATCGTTTTTCAATCCTCTAAAAAATTGTTATCGCATTTTTATGAAGCAAGCAAAACAGGAAAGAAAAATTGGGCTGCAGACCAGGCAGGCTTTATTGAAAATATTGTAAATACGATCAGCAGCAGGATAAAATGCAATATCATTTATTTGAACTTCCCGGAAATAAACGATGCCGTATTTGGTCAATTTGCGAATAAAACTGACTCTTCATTTTTATTTCAATTGCGGTTACTGAATGTTGAATTGATGAAAATGGCGGTGAAAAAAAAGAACCTGAATATCTGTGACCTGTCTTCGATACAAAACACCTGGGGAAGTAATACGACCGTAAGTGAAAAAATGTTTATCACTTCAGATTCTGTCCTGGCATTGGATGTATTACCGGAAGTAGCCAAAAACATTACTGATATTATTCTTGCTTATTCAGGAAAATTTAAGAAATGCCTGGTCGTAGACCTGGATAATACTTTATGGGGTGGCATCATTGGCGATGACGGAATGGAAGGGATCGAGATCGGTGACCTGGGTATCGGAAAAGCATTTTCTAAATTCCAGGCCTGGATCAGGCAATTGAAACAACGGGGGATCATCATAGCCGTGTGCAGTAAGAATACGGAGCAGATCGCCAAAGAGCCTTTTGAGAAACACCCTGACATGGTCTTAAAGTTAAACGACATTGCCCTGTTTGTAGCCAATTGGGATAATAAGCCCGATAATATCAGGTATATACAATCTGTATTGAACATCGGGTTTGACTCTATGGTTTTTTTGGACGACAATCCTTTTGAACGGGAGATGGTGAAAAAAGAGATCCCTGAAATTACGGTACCCGATCTGCCGGAAGATATTGCCGATTACCTGCCATTTTTGTATCAACTTAATTTGTTTGAAACAACATCTTTTACCGAAGAAGATACTATAAGAAATGATCAGTACCGGGAAGAAGCTGAAAGAGTGAAAGTGCAATATCAATTTACAAATGAAGATGATTTTTTGCAGAGTTTGCAGATGATCGCCGATATAAAACCGATTGATAATTTCACATTACCCCGGGCGGCACAACTGACACAGCGAAGCAACCAGTTTAATTTACGAACGATCCGCTATACGGAGGAAAAATTAAAAGAGGTCATGCAGGACGAAAATAAATTTACGGTAACCGTATCTTTAAAAGATAAGTTTGGTGACTATGGCCTGATCAGCCTGTTGATCTTACAAAAAAATAATACGGATCTATTTATTGATACATGGATCATGAGTTGCCGGGTCTTAAAAAGAAATGTGGAGGAGTTTGTATTAAATGAAGTAGTCCATATCGCCACGCAAAATAATTGCAGGAAAATATGGGGAGAATTTATTCCGACCCCCAAAAATGAACTGGTAAAAGATCACTATAAGAAACTTGGATTTTCAGGTGAAGGAAATAGCTGGGAATTGTTGACTGATAATTACGTTTACAAGAAAACCTTTATTGCTAAAAAACAGGTATAACATGTACAGCAAAAACGAAATATTGGAACAGGTAAATGGCATTTTCCGGGATGTTTTGGAAAATGATAAGATAGTTATTAATGAAAACACGACAGGCGACGATATAGAGGAATGGGATTCGTTGACACACTTGCAATTAGTAATGGCTATCGAAAAGCATTTTAAAATAAGATTTACTTCTTCAGAAATAATAAATTTTAACAATGTTGGAGAAATGTGCGAAGGCATTTCCTCAAAAATCACTTTATAGTATCTTTCAATTATGTGTGGAATAACAGGATTTATTTCTCCCAATCTTAAACAGGAGCAACTTCATCTTATCACCCGGGCCTTGCAGCACCGGGGGCCTGATGCGGAAGGTTTTTATTTTGACGATGCCACACATATAGGTCTTGGTCATCGCCGGTTGAGTATAATCGATCTGTCCGAAGCGGCGAATCAACCTTTTTATTCACAGGATGGCCGCTATGTAATGGTATACAACGGTGAGGTCTATAACTTCCAGGAACTTATTGCCCGCTATCAAATTCAACCCCGCACTTCATCCGATTCAGAGATTATTATTGAAGCATTTGCAAAAAAAGGAATTGAATGTATCAACGATTTCAATGGCATGTTTGCTCTTGCTATCTGGGATAAAAAAGAAGAAGAGCTCTTCGTAGTAAGGGACAGGTTTGGCGTAAAACCCATCGTTTATTATCACAAAGGAGATGATTTTGTTTTTGCATCGGAATTAAAAGCCCTTTTAAAACTTCCACTGGAGAAAAAGATCAATAGGGATGCTCTCCAGGATTATTTTTTCCTTGAATATATCCCTGATGCCAAATGCATACTGGACAATTTTTACAAATTACCCAAAGGACATTACCTCACCGTTAAGAAAGGCAAAGTATCGGTCAGACCATATTACCAGTTTACGGACAAGATCGTGCAAAGGCCCCTCGCTATAAGAAAAGAAAATGAAGTGTTGGATGAGTTTGAAAACCTGCTTGGGTCGGCAGTAAAATACCGGCAGATCAGTGATGTTCCGATCGGGGCATTCTTAAGCGGCGGAACAGATTCATCCCTGATCTGCGCTTTGTTTCAAAAGCAAAACACAAATCCCGTGAATACATTTACGATCGGGTTTGATATTGCAGGATATGATGAATCTGCTTATGCATCGCAGGTAGCTCATATCCTGAA
Source organism: Chitinophagaceae bacterium (assembly GCA_035318845.1). Lineage (GTDB taxonomy): Bacteria > Bacteroidota > Bacteroidia > Chitinophagales > Chitinophagaceae > JJ008. Next base: position 8,710 of record DATHDV010000105.1, on the reverse strand, counting down.
AACAAATCACAGTGAAACGCATCTCTCCGGGAAAAGCGCTTTATCCTATGTAGATAATTTGATCGATCATTATGATGAGCCATTTGCTGTGCCATCCATGATCCCCAGTTATCTTGTCTGTAATGTGGCCAGAAAAAATGTAACCGTTGCCATGAGTGGCGATGGCGGGGATGAATTGTTTATGGGATATGGATATTATAATGTTTACCGGAAGATCAAGAATTTATTCAGGATGGATGCAGGTGTGGGTCGTTATATCATAAAGGCTGTTTTCAACACAATGGGGAACCGGTATACAAGGGCGGCACGTTTATTTGATCTCCCATCCAAAGACCTGATGGCTCACCTGTGGTCGGAGCAGCAGTATATGTATTCGGAAAAAGAGATCGCTTCTTTATTGAATCTTTCAGAAACCCATTTATCCATTAAAGACAACTGGAGAAAAATTGATAGTTTGAATTTATCCGATTTTGAAAAGATATCCTTATTTGATATTGAACAATACCTGGCTTACAACCTGCTGTATAAAATGGATATAGCTTCTATGGCAAACAGCCTGGAGGTCAGGAATCCCTACCTGGATTACAGGGTGATGGAGTATTGCTTTAATATACCGCAGGAATTAAAAGTAAAAGACGGCACCCAAAAATATTTAATGAAAAAATTACTGGAACGGTTCCTGCCAAACGAACTGGTGTACAGGAAAAAATGGGGTTTCCCGGCGCCGATAGGGGACTGGTTGTCAAAAGAACTCGCTTACCTTATTGAAAAATGGCTGGATCCCGGGCATATAAAATCACAGGGACTTTTTAATGAGAAGAGGGTAAGCCATTATGTAAATGAATTTCGAAGCGGGAAAAAATATCACGATAAACGACTTTGGTCCATGATCATTTTCCAGATGTGGCACTCAAAATATATTGATGGGAATGGTAATTAGGAATTTTTTATTTCATAGGGTCAATGAAGAAAAAGATGTGATCTGGCCGCCTATGAAGCCTGTATTATTTCACAGCATCATAAAACAACTTACAAGAAAATTCACAGTTGTTTCTTTGGAAAATTATCTGAATGATCCGGGTTCATTTAAAGGCAGGCGAAAGTTGGCCACGGTTTGCTTTGATGATGGCTATAAAGACAATATTGAATTTGCGGCGCCCATCCTGAAAAAATTTAATTGCCCCGCATCTTTTTATGTTGTTTCAGATTGCATCGATAAGAATATCCCTACCTGGACCTATATACTGGATAATATTTTTCAGAAGACCAAACAAAAAACTATTGTTCTTCATCACGATTTTGTGCCCGAAAAATTTAAAGATATCCCGCTTGCATTAATTAGCCCGGAGGATCAGCTTATTAAAGACATCAAGATCTGGCTTAAAAAAATATCCAACCAACAGCGGTTGCTTATTCTTAAGGAGATCGGCGAACAATGCAGCGATGTACCATTACCAGTTAATAAAATGATGAGCTGGAATGATATCCGGCAACTGGGGCAGGATGGTTTTATCATTGGTTCTCATTCTCATACTCATCCTTTGCTTGCCAGCCTGGAACGGGAAGAAGAAATTTCAGCAGAACTTACTGTTTCTGCCCAGAAGATCAAACAAGAAACCGGGAAATGGCCACAAACAATATCTTACCCGGTTGGTAATTATGATGAAAGAGTTGTTCGCTTGTCAAAAGAAGCAGGCTATCAATATGGATTGGCGGTGGGCCAGCAATTTTTTAAAACGGGTAAAGATGATCATTTCAAAATACCCCGTGCCGAATTGCACCAGGAACCGGCATGGAAAGTGCAAATGCGGATCAGCGGCATGTATAGTTTGGCAAAAAGAATATGGCCGTAAAAAAAATAAAAATTGTTATCTGGTGCGGGGCTGCAGCTAATCAAAAAGCATTGGCCAATAAGATCGCTGCTGAGTTTGAGCTCGCCGGGATCGTGATTGATACTCATTCCGGCAGGAAGAAGAAAAAAAAATGGGTTCAGGTTCCGGCAACTCTTTGGGATCGCTTCCGGTTTGGTACAATTTATAATGCATGGGCAAACCTGATGAAATATTATGACAGAAAGTTTCCGGGCTGGCCCCCTGCAGCGCAAATAGAGGTTCCGGATATTAATAGTAAGGAAACAGAAATATTTACAAGGGAACTTCAACCTGATCTTATCGTTGTTTCTGGCACCGCTCTTATAAAAGAACCATTACTCAGCATTCCGGCTTCCATTGGAATTATTAATCTTCACACAGGACTGTCACCTTATGTAAAAGGAGGACCTAACTGCACCAATTGGTGTATTGCCAATAATACATTTCAACTCGTGGGTAATACCATTATGTGGCTGAACGCCGGGATTGATACAGGTAATATTATAGTTACAGAAACAGTTGATATTAAGAATGCCGCCAGCCTGGATGAAGCTCATCAAATAGTGATGGATCATGCACATGAACTTTATCTGAAAGCAATACGTTATTTGTCCAGATCGGAACCGCCTTACAATTCTGTGCCGCAGAGTTCAATTGACAAAGGACAATTATACCTTACAAAAATGTGGACAGCCGTAAAGAAGAATGACCTGCTCAGGAATTGGAGAAAAAGAAGATCTTTCATTGAAAAAGAAATTCCAAAGACCATTCCTTTAACCGGAATTAAAAATACATGAACCGCAAAGTGCTTTATATATCCTATGATGGGATGACCGATCCGCTGGGCCAGTCACAGGTATTGCCTTATATCATTGAATTATCAAAACAAGGTTACCGGTTTACCATATTAAGTTTTGAAAAAAAGAAAAGATATGATGCTGAAAAAAAAATAATTGAAAAGATAACACAGGAAGCTTCTATCAGGTGGGAGCCATTGTTTTTTACGGCGAGACCGCCGGTACTTTCAAAAATCTATGACCGCTGGCAATTGATGAGAAAAGCATTTAAGCTGCATCGGCAGGAAAAATTTGATATTGTTCATTGCCGCAGTTATATAGCTTCCGAAGCCGGTCTCCGGTTAAAGCAAAAAAAGGGAGTTAAATTTTTATTTGATATGCGTGGTTTCTGGGCGGATGAACGGGTGGATAACGGTCAATGGGATCTGGAAAAACCTTTTTACAAAAGAATATATGATCACTATAAAAAAAAGGAAAAAGAATTCCTCCTGAATGCCGACGGCATTGTGTCATTGACCCAAGCAGCAAAAGATCTTTTGCTTTCGAAACCGGGATATAAAAATATCTCCGTTGAGGTCATTCCCTGTTGTGCCGACCTGGACCACTTCAATTTTGCCAGGATTTCAAAACAACGTTCTGATGAATTGCGGAATGAACTGGGCATCTTACCGGGAAAAAAAGTGATCATTTATCTCGGTTCTATCGGCGGTTGGTACATGACACATGAAATGTTTTCTTTTTATAAACGACTTTTGCTGAAACATCCTGATTTCGTCATGTTGATCCTTACAAAAGATGAAAAAGCAACCGTTATCAATGAGGCTGCATCCGAGGGGATCCCGGCAGATAAGATTTTTGTGCGCTATGCCCCGAGGGAAGAAGTACCCGCTTATCTTGGAATTAGTTGCTGCAGTATTTTTTTTATACGTCCTACTTTTTCCAAAACGGCTTCTTCACCCACCAAACATGCCGAGTTGATGGGAATGGGTATCCCTGTTATTTGCAATAATATTGGCGATACCGGGAATATTATAGAAGCAACCAGGACCGGGATCGTTGTACATGCATTTTCTGATAATGATTACGATAAAGCAGTGGAAGAGCTTCCGCAATTGCTGGCCATTCCTAAAGATGTGATCCGCCAGGCAGCTTTTGGGTATTTTGATCTGAAAATGGGCGCTAAAAAATATGCCGCATTATATTCGAAAATTTTAAATTGACCCGGCCACCATGAATAGCAGCACGGAAATAAAAACGGAGAACAGGATAATCAAACGTTTTGATATTGACGGTAAAAATATCGATCCCAAAACAGTTTCATCTTTTGGCGATGAATGGAAAGCTTTTCACGGCTTTGATGAAAAGGACCTGAAACTTACCGGTGATATGTATTTTGATATTATAACCGATAACATGCTGAATGATCAGTGTGTTGTAATCGATATCGGATGCGGCAGCGGCAGGTTTATTAAATACCTGGAGGGGCGGTATAAAAAAATGATCGGGATGGATCCCAGCCAGGCCATTTTTGCAGCCAATAACTTAATAGGAAAAAATGATAAGGTGGAACTGCTGATGGCATCAACCGATAATATTCCTTTTGCTGACAATAGTTTTGATTTTGGTTATTCATTGGGCGTGCTGCATCACATACCCGATACCAAAAAAGCATTGAATGATTGTGTAAAAAAGATCAAGCCTGGCGGTTTTTTTTTACTTTACCTGTATTATAAACTGGAAAACAGGCCTTTTTATTTCAAGGTCTTCTACTGGCTTTCAAATATTATCCGTCTTGGCGTTTCAAAGCTCCCGGCAACATTAAAGAGATGGGTTTGCAATATTTTAGCTGTATTATTTTATATGCCCTTTATATTATTATGCCGGGTTTTACGATTTATCGGTGTACCGGAAAAGGTAAGGAAACACATCCCTTTGCAGGCTTACGAACGGCAATCGTTCTATATAATCCGCAATGACAGCCTTGATCGTTTTGGTACACCGCTTGAACAACGTTTCTCCCGTAAACAAATTCAGGCAATGATGGAGGAAGCCGGCCTGGGAAATATTATTTTTTCTGAAAAGATCCCTTACTGGCATGCAGTGGGGAAAAAAATTTAGCAAGCTCTTGTCAAACTTATTTTTGTGTAATAATGTGTAATAAGATATATCCTTCATGCTTTTAGCACTCCGTTTTTTTTCTGTTGATGATCTTGTGCTGGCACCCCTGTGCCTGGCAATTCTTTATGCAATTATCAGGAATAAGGCCAATAAAAATCATGATCCTCAAATAAGAAAAATATACTACCGCGGTTTTTATTTTAAAGTTATTTGTGTACTTGCTTACACGTTTGTTTCGGAGTTTATTTTTAAAGGGGGTGACACTAATCTTTATTTCCAGGGGGTTAAAGATCTAAGGGCAGCCGTAAACGATGACTTTAATCACGCCGGCACAATCGTTAAGAGCCTTAAGTTAACAATGGATAATCCATTAACACCTTATTTTTATTATGATAATTACGCGGATGATTTCACTTATAATTACATGACGAATGTGAGCAATTTCTTTATACCGAGATTGGGGTTGATCCCCGCAGTTCTTTTTTTTAATAATTACCTGTGCATCAATTTTATTTTTGGCTTTTTTGCTTTGGGCGGTGCCATCCGGCTTTTCAAGACCTTTCATCATTATTATCCTTCTTATACCAGCGAGCTGGTCCTTGCCACTATATTTCTGCCAAGTGTTGGCTTCTGGAGTTCAGGCCTGCTAAAAGATACGATCTGTTTTGGCAGCGTAGGATTCATCCTATATGCCGTGTTGAATATTTTTGTGAAAAAAACAAAGATCAGGGTATCTGTGATCCTGATAGTGGCTTGCGGTTTTTTGATCTATTATATCAAGGTTTATATCCTGCTCGTGCTTATACTGGCGATATTGATCTGGTTGTTTGCAGAGACCAATAAACTTATTTCAGATAAAACACTCAGGAACATCTTTTCATTCATCACATTGGCCGTTTCTTTCCTGATCGGATTTTTTTTATTGAATTATTTCACTTCGCAGGAAGCTGCTCAAAACTACAAACTGGAGACATTAATGGAAAAAGCAGATTACCAGCGAAGGGTCATTCAGAATCTTTCTGAGACCGCGACCCTGGGATCCAATTTTTCAATTAACACATCCAACCCGGTAACCCTTGTTCCCAATAGTCTTGTTGCTACTTTTTTTCGACCCTTTTTGTGGGAGGTTAACTCTCCTGTTGCCTTTTTTTCGGCCGTGGAATCTGCTATTTTACTTTTTTTGACACTCTTCTTTTTTTTCAAAAGGGGTATTGGCAATTTTTTCCGGATGGCTTTTGCAGATCCAAGGCTGCTTATGTGTTTTGTATTCGCTATAATCTTTGCCGTTGCCGTGGGGGCATCCACCAGCAATTTCGGCGCTTTGTCCAGGTATAAAATTCCCTGCATGCCCTTTTATTTTATCATGCTGTTACTGCTTTATAAAAAAGCTTCTTTGCCATATCCCAAGTGGTTTGACAGAATAGTAAACCTGCTTAAGTAATAATCTATGTGCGGCATTGCCGGATCCATTCATCATCCTCTTAATATTCCCCAACTTACCCGGGACCTTTGGCACCGCGGGCCGGATGAGCAAAATACATTTGAGGCTGACGGCTTGCAACTACATCATCATCGTTTGGCGATCCTTGATATTGCCGGCGGCCAGCAGCCCATGGAATACGGGCATCTTACCATTATTTTCAACGGTGAGATCTATAACCACCGGGAGATAAGGAAAAAATACAATTTTACCTGTAAAACGAATTCAGATACGGAAACTATCCTGCAGTCGTATGCAAAACTTGGTGCAGCATGCCTTCAGGATTTTGACGGGATGTTTGCACTGGCTATTTATGATAATAAGAAACAGGAATTATTTTTGGCAAGAGACCGTGCCGGTAAAAAGCCATTATACTATTTTACAGGCGGGAAGAAATTTTTATTTGCCAGCGAATTAAACGCATTGCACCATCAATTATCACTGGAGATCAATGAAGATCATATCAAACAATATGTCCGGATGGGATATTTCTATAAATCATCCACGCCATATAAAAATGTGTTTGAATTACCCGCCGGCAGTTATGCATATGTTTCTTTGCAAAATCCGGAAGTGCATGTTTCAAAATGGTGGAACATCCATCCATTTTATAAGCAACCATCCACCGATGATTTTCAGACAGCTTCAGGGAAGATCGATGGCATCTTGCATGAAGCGGTTAAGAACCGGGTGGAGTCATCAGACCTGGAGGTCGGATCTTTTTTAAGCGGGGGTATTGACAGCGGGTTGGTAACAGCCATTGCAAAACAGTACAACTCATCATTAAAAACGTTCACCGTTTCCTTTGATGGTGAATACGACGAAGCCCCGCTGGCCAAACTGGTTGCTGACCGTTATAAGACCGGTCACCATGAAATAAAGATCTCGTTTGACAATCTCGCCAATGACATAGAAAAGATCCTGTCGAATTATGGCGAACCTTTTTTTGACAGTTCCGCTATACCGAGTTATTATGTGAGCCAGGCAGCTAAAAAACACCTGACCGTTATTTTAAACGGGGATGGAGGCGATGAAATGTTTGCCGGGTATCGCCGCTATATCCCTTTTGCAAAATATGATTTCTTTAAAGCGGGTCATTTTACCAGGGGGATGGCATCTTTTTTACATGCGGTGATGCCGGCATCCAATAATAAAAAAAGCAAGTACAATTATTTTTATCGTTTGACCGACCTGGCCCGGAAAAATAACCTTGGCATTTATCTTTCTTCAACTATTGACAGCTTTGAAGGGTTTGAAAAATTCCTGGAAGGAGGAGATTCATGTCTTGGCCAGGTAAAAAAAGATTTTGAAGAAATGAACAGGTCGGGTCTTTCAGGTTTGCAGAAAATAATGAACCTTGATTTTGATAATATCCTGGCGGGTAACCTGCTGGTGAAAATGGATATTGCCACCATGGCGCATTCATTGGAAGGAAGGAGTCCACTCTTGTGTAAGGGATTGCTTGAATATATTCCAACCATCAGTGATTCATTTAAAATAAAAGGAACGCAGACAAAATACATCCTGCGCAAACTGGCGGAAAAATATTTACCGGCAGAGTTGATCAACCAACCCAAACGGGGTTTTGAAATTCCGCTCAAAAAATGGGTCGATGGTGAATTAAAAGACCTGATCTATTCTTACATTTTTGCAAAGGATGCTTACAGTAACAATTTTGTTGCCCCGGGTTTTATAAAAGATCTCTGGAACAGAAAAGTGAAGACCGGAGATGAGAAAAGGGCCAAGATGATCTGGACCTTATTTGCACTGGAAGTTTGGTATAAAAAAGTATATACCGGAAAGTTGTAGCAATGAATACCCCAACAAAGAAAGTTGCCATTATAGAGAATCATGAGCTGGGGATCTATTCCATCCGGCATGACCTGGTAAAAGCCATTTCGGAAATATATGATACGACAGTATTAACGGAACTCGATGATAGTTTTAAGAACGGCGACCTGGAAACATCGGTTCATTTTATAGATGTTGGGAAAAGTGTATTGAATCCTGCTGCTGCCATAAAATATAATTCCCGGTTAAGAAAAGCATTGAAAGAAGCCAGGCCGGATGTTTGCCTTACGTTCACCATCCGTCCTGCTATTTATGGTAATATGGTTACAAGCAAACTAAAGATCCCGACTATTTCTACGATCACGGGAACCGGGCCCCTGTTTGAAAGCAAAAGTTTATCCTACACGATCGCAAGACAACTTTATAAAAGAGTATTGAAGAAAACAAAATTTGTGTTCTTCCCTAATTATGATGACCTCAATGCTTTTGTGAAGAGGGGATATATAAAAAAAGAACAGGCGAGGCGGGTTCCGGGATCGGGGATCAATTACGAACAATTTGCCCCGCAACCCTCATCAAGAGGCCATGACGGGAAATTTATTTTTTTATATGTAAGCCGGCTGATAAAAGATAAAGGCATCATGGAATTTGTG
>DATHDV010000104.1:0-7479 GCA_035318845.1 Chitinophagaceae bacterium | reverse complement strand
CTCCTTGGCAACAATGGTTTTTTGCAGCAACGGTGATATCTCATCCAGTTCTGTTTTCATCCGCCACTTCTGGTCCTTTGTCAGGAAGGCGTTTACCACTTCTCCTTTATCATCCGTGATAATGGTAGAGTATTCAATTTTACCCGGCAGGGGAAATATCCAGTTCAGGATAAAGAAAAGCAGGATCAACCCAAGGATGCCGATACCCAGTCGCTTGAAGAAGCGAAGGATTCCTTTTTTGGTGATCCTGAATTTTAATTTTTTCATTCGTGTAATCAGCGGGTGGTCTGCATCTGTCCTGACGCAAAAATCAGTTTGTTTACAGACTCTCTTTATTCACTTAACAAATAATTATCTAACCAGATTTGCAACTAAGCTTTACATCATATTATCTTTCGGGTGAAATTACTTTTAATAAAATGGACTGCGCCGATTCCTCCCGCCCCACCCGGGACATTCCTCCCTAGCTTTTTAAGCCTCATCATTTCTGTTATTTCCACAACAGCCGGACGGCCTTTGTGAATTGTCCTGCCCGTCCACAGGATTCTGTGTGCAAGCAGGTAAGAAAAATACAGATAAATTTTTTACATCATCAAACTTCTTTAACTTCTCGTTCATAAAATTAATTTAACCACACCTTATATGCGTATCAAAACCTTCATTGTTCCGCTGATAGCCGGAACTATTTTTTTATCTGCCTGTAAAAAAAATTCTATCTCCCTGTCTTATACCAATGCCAAAGGAGAAGTGCCCCAACTCGGCAACCTGCAATTCCGTTTCAGTCATTCCCTGGCAAAGGATTCCATGCTCAATGCCTGGGATTCGACAGAATATATTTCTTTCGATCCAAAGATCGCCGGCAAGTTTCGCTGGGAAAGTCCCGATGAACTGGTCTTCTCTCCATCACAGCCATTGAATCCTGCCACTACTTACAAAGCAAAGATCAAAAACGCTGTGTTGAAATTCAGTAAATATAATTCCGTGAAGAACGGGGATAAGATCAGTTTCCATACACCTGATCTCACACTGGATAATTCCCAGATCATCTGGATCGGTGAAACTGGTACTTCTGCCATACCACAGGTTGACCTGTTTTTCAATTACCGGGTGAACCCGGAAGACCTGAAAAGCAAACTGGATATTGAAGTAGAAGGAAAGAAAGCTGACTTCAATATGATCACTCTTTCACCTGATAATAAGATATCACTTCGCATCAATGGATTGAAAGCTGAAGACAAAGACATTGCTGCAAAAATTATTATTGAAAAAGGATTAAAGCCGGAGAGAGGCAGTACTTCCACAGCCGAAGTCATCAGCAGTTCGTTTACCATCCCATCGCCGTATGTACTGACGATTCAAAATGTGGAATCGGAGCATGATGGTACGGACGGAGTGGTAAAAGTGACCACCAGTCAGCAACTGGCGGGAGAAAGCCTGAGATCATTTATAAAATTTGATCCCGACCTTACTTACACGGTTGAAGCAAACGATTATGGCTTCACATTGCGCAGTGACAAGTTTGATGTAGAGAAAAGTTATGCGTTGACCATTACCAAAGGTCTTCGCGGTAAAATAGGCGGTGTATTAAAAGAAGATTATAATGCTGCTGTTGCTTTCGGAGAACTGGAAGCAAACATCAACTTTACCAATACCAAAGCTGTTTATCTTTCCAGAAATGGCGGCAAGAATATTGAAGTGCAGATCACCAATGTTCCCAAAGTAAAACTGATCATCTCCAAGATCTATGAAAATAATTTATTGCTGGCGCAACGATATGGTTATTCCCCGCAGGAATCACGAAACGGTCCTGAGTATGCAAGTTATGATGAGGGTTATGAAGGAGATTATTCTGATGAATACGGCGGAGGTGATGCCATGCTTGGTGATGTGATCTATGAAAAAGAAATCGATACCCGTTCATTACCAAAAAGCGGTGCAGGACGGTTGCTGAACTTTTCGCAGTTTGAGGACAGGTTGCCTGATTTCAAAGGTGTTTATCATATCGTCATCCGTTCTGCAGAAGATTATTGGGTAAAAGACAGTCGTTATATTTCTTTGTCTGACCTGGGGTTGATCGCCAAGGAAGGACAGGATAAGATCTATGTATTCACCAACTCTATTAAAACTGCCGAACCTGTGAATGGAGTGAATGTATCCATTTATGCTGCCAACAACCAACTGCTCGGTACCGGCGCTACTGATAATAATGGTGTGGCAACAATTGCTTACAGCAAAAAAGATTTCAGTGGTTTCAAGCCGGCCATGATCATTGCAAAAACCGCGGATGACTTCAACTATCTTCCTTTTAATAATACAAGGGTTAATACATCAAGATTTGATGTGGGTGGTAAAAGGACGAACCCTTCGGGCTTTGATGCTTTTGTATATGCAGAAAGGGATGTGTATCGTCCCGGTGAGAAAATTAATTTTTCGGTGATCCTTCGCGATGCACAATGGAAAAACCCCGGTGATGTTCCCCTGAAGATGAAATTCCTGATGCCGAATGGCAAGGAGCTGAAATCTTTCCGCAAAAGTCTGAATGAAGAAGGCTCGGTGGAAGGAAGCATTGATATTGCTACGGCTGCAATCACCGGCAGTTATACCCTGGAGGTTTATACTTCAACGGATGTATTGCTGGCTTCAAAGAATTTTTCCGTAGAGGAATTTGTGCCCGACCGTATCCGGGTGAATACAAAACTGGATAAAGATTTTCTGCGTTCAGGTGATGTGGCCAAACTTTCCATCAACGCCATGAATTTTTTTGGACCACCTGCTGCCAACCGGAAGTATGAAACAGAGATACAGGTAAAACAAAAATATTTTTCTGCTGAAAAATTTGATGGTTATGATTTCAGCCTGGCCAACCAGAATACTTTTTTTGATAAAGAAGTAAAAGAAGGAACAACGGATGCAGATGGTAATGCTATCATTGAATATACCGTTCCTGCTACTTATGCAGATATGGGTGCTTTGCAAACCAGTTTCTATACAACCGTATTTGATGAGACCGGGAGGCCGGTGAGCCGTACTTCAAAAGTCGATGTGTTTACACAGGATGTATTCTTTGGTATCAAGCAGGATTGGTTTTATTATTATCCGCTGAACCAGGCGGTGAAGTTTCAATTGGCGGCGGTAAATAAAGATGGAAACCCTGTAAGTTCCACTGCACGGGTTGAAGTGTGGAAGCATGAATACAGAACAGTATTGACAAAGAGCGGAAACTATTTCAGGTATGAATCACAGAAAGAAGATAAGCTGATGATCGAGCAGCAGGTTACTGTTGGCAACAATACAGTTTACACGTATATCCCAAGAAGCCCCGGCGATTATGAAATAAAAGTTTATCGCCCCGGTGCTAACAGTTATGTAAGCCGCGGATTTTACAGCTATGGAAGCTGGGGCTCCACCAACACTTCTTTTGAAGTGAGTAAGGAAGGTAATATAGAAATTGAGGTTGATAAGAAATCCTATTTTACCGGGGAGAGTATGAAAGTTTTATTCAAAGCACCTTTCAGCGGCAAGATGCTGGTGACCATGGAAACCGATCATGTGATTGATCACCGGTATGTGGAAGTAACCAACAGGACAGCCAGTTTGGATTTAAATGTATTGACTGATTACGTGCCGAATGTTTATATAACAGCTACGTTGATCAAGCCGCATGAAGCTTCTGATATTCCATTGACCGTTGCACACGGGTTTAAAAATGTAACGGTTACAGAAAAGAGCAGGAAGATCGCTATGGAAGTAGTAGCACCAAAAACCGTTCGTTCCAAAACGCATCAGAAAGTAACGGTGAAAGCAGCACCAGGCAGTTTTGTTACTCTCTCTGCTGTTGATAATGGGGTTTTGCAGATCAGCGATTTTAAAACACCCGATCCTTATGATTATTTCTATCAGAAAAGAGCGTTACAGGTTTCAGCATTTGACCTTTATCCATTGTTATTTGCTGAAATAAGAGCAAAGTTGAGCAGCACAGGTGGTGATGGCGATCTTGAAATGCAGAAAAGGGTGAACCCGATGCCCGCTAAAAGAATAAAAGTAGTAAGTTATTGGGGCGGCATTAAAAAAGCCGATGGAAACGGTGTGGCCGAATTTGAATTTGATATTCCGCAGTTCAGCGGTGAATTAAGACTGATGGCTGTTTCATACAAAGGACAAAGTTTTGGCGCTGCTGATAATACAATGATCGTTGCCGACCCGATCGTTGTCAGTACGGCCTTACCAAGATTCTTAAGCCCGGGTGATACCGTCAATGTTCCGGTTACATTGACCAACACTACCGATAAATCAGCTAATGTAACTGCAAACATTTCAGTGCAAGGCCCGATGAAAGTAGTGGGTGGAAATAATCAATCGGTAAACCTTGCGGCAAAAAGTGAAGGCAGGGCTACTTTCAAAATTGTGGCTGATCCAACCATCAGTATTGGCAAGGTCATCATGACCATAAATGGGATAGGAGAGAAATTTACAGACACAACAGAAATTTCTGTTCGTCCGCCATCTACCTTGCAAAAATCAACGGGTACTGGTTCGATAACCGCTGGTAATACCCAGAAGGTAAATATTGGTTTGAGTGATTTTATTCCGGGCAGTACCAATTATAGTTTAGTGGTAAGTCGCTCCCCGGCATTAGAACTGGGCGAACAATTAAAATGGCTGGTGCAATATCCTTATGGATGTACCGAGCAGACTGTGTCAGCTGCATTTCCACAGATATATTATGGTGATCTATCAGACCTGATGCAATTGAACAAAGCGCAAAACAAATTGAATGCAAACAGCAATATCCTGGAAGCCATTCGTAAAATAAAAATGCGGCAGTTATACAATGGTGCTGTTACATTATGGGATGGAGAAGGAAAAGAAGACTGGTGGGCTACGATCTATGCAGCACATTTTTTACTGGAAGCAAAGAAAGCTGGTTTTGATGTTGATAATGGTTTGCTGGAAACCATGCTGAACTATATCAACAATAGATTAAAGACCAGGGAAACCATCACTTATTTCTATAACCGTGATCAGAATAAAAAGATCGCTCCGAAAGAAGTGGCCTACGGGTTATATGTACTGGCGCTCTCAGGAAGAACGAATGTTCCGGCGATGAACTATTACAAGGCCAATCCTTCTATCCTGGCATTGGACAGCCGTTACTTGTTGGCCGCAGCGTATGCAACGGCCGGGGACAAAAGATCTTTCACGGCTATGCTGCCTGCATCATTCAGCGGCGAAGAATCAGTTGCTCAAACAGGCGGCAGCTATTACTCCGATGTAAGAGATGAAGCCATTGCTTTAAATGCATTGATCGATGTTGACCCGGGAAATGCGCAGATAGGAACGATGGTAAAACATGTGGCCGATAAACTGAAGAGCAGGAGATGGCTGAGTACACAGGAAAGGGCTTTTGCTTTTCTTGCGCTTGGCAAACATGCAAGAGCTGCAAATATCTCTACTGCCACTGCTGAAATAAAAGTGAATGGAAAAATTATTGCTAAAGTAGATGGAGGTCAATGGACAGGTGATATGAAAGCATTGGGTGGTAACAGTATTGAAATTGCAGTCAAAGGCAATGGTCGTCTTTATTATTTCTGGCAGGCCGAAGGCATCAGCGCCAGCGGAGCTTATAAAGAAGAAGACAGTTATTTGAAAGTAAGGAAGCATTTCTATGACAGGAATGGTAAGCCCATCACTTCAAATACCTTTAAACAAAATGATTTGATCCTTATTGGAATAACACTAGAACGTTCTTTTAATACGCCGGTAGAAAATGTGGTTATCACCGACCTGTTGCCAGCCGGTTTTGAAATTGAAAACCCGAGAACAAAAGAGATACCGGGTATGGATTGGATAAAAGATGGGATGTCACCGACAGCGCTGGATGTAAGAGATGACCGTATTCATTTCTTTGTGGATGCGACCAATAATAAACAGACTTATTATTATGCTGTCCGTGCCGTATCACCCGGTAATTATAAAATGGGCCCGGTAAGTGCTGATGCGATGTACAATGGCGAATATCATTCGTATAATGGGGCAGGATTCGTGAGAGTGCTGCAATAAATATTAAATGGGAAGGATGCGGGATTGATCGAAGCATCCTTCCTTATTATATTTGACAAATGAAATTTATAAGCAGAGATCAGGAGTATGCTATCAGGCTGGCACTTGCTGTAATTATTATCCTTGTCTGGGTAGGGTATAAAGATGATATAACTCATCTGTTTCCTAATAAAGTTCTGCGTGGAATTATATTGGCATTGTCGATTATGGTAATTGGTTGGCTTAATTGGGGCAAATTAATAACGCCACGAAAACAAAAGAATTGAAATAGGGGGAGAGATAACAAGATTGGGAAATAATAAAATATTAGCTTTAAGCCTCTCCAAAAAGAGAGGCTTTTTGTTTTGTCATTCACTTCCCAAAATATCGCCATCGTTTGTAATGAACTTGCAGGAGTTGGAAGGGCGGTTACATTAGCTCAAAAAATTTTAGCTGAATTATCTAAGAAACAAATCCCTCATTCTTTCTTCAAAGAAAACTGGCCTGCTGATTTTAATGGTTTTACTGATGTATGGATCGTTGGCGGCGATGGAACACTGAATTATTTTGTCAATCATTACCCGGGTATAAAATTACCGTTGGTTATTTTCAATGGTGGTACCGGCAATGATTTTCACTGGATTCTTTATGGTAAAAAGAGTTTTGAAGAGCAACTGCAACTTGCTTTATCAGCGGAACCAAAACCAATTGATCTTGGCAGGTGTAATGAAAGGTTCTTTATCAACGGAGTTGGTGTTGGTTTTGAAGGAGAGGTAGCGAGAAGTCTTACAGGTAAAAAGAAAAAAGCCGGCAAAGCTTCGTTCATGGCGATGATACTTAGAAAAATATTTTCTTATCGTTCAAAAGTATACCGGGTCATAGCAGATGATAAACCATTTGCTCCAGGAAAGTATCTGATGGTTGATGTCAGTAATGGCAGCAGGGCAGGCGGTGGTTTTCATATTGCCCCGAAGGCAAGAGCAGATGATGGTTTGTTTGATGTGGTTTTAATTGATGCACTGCATCCGTTAAAAAGATTGCGATGGTTACCGGTTATTGAAAAAGGAAAGCATGCTGGTCTTTCATTCATTCATATTTCAAAGGCAAAAAAAATTATAATTGAAAGCGATTCCATGATCCAATCACATCTTGATGGCGAATATTATTCTGCTAATAAACTGGAGATTGAAATTTTACCGGGTAAACTTTTATTCAAATATTAAGTTGCTATTGGCGGTGGAGTTTGCTTCGCCCCGATGATATCGGGGCTCGCAAAAATAAAGTCCGGCCCTTTCGAACCAGACTTATTAAAGCTTCTTCTCCCGATAGCTATCGGGACGTTATTGATCAATAATCGTTATTGTATCCACCACTGCCGCCACGGTCACGGTTGTAACCGCCGCCGCCACCGCCGCTTTTGCCTTTGTAGCCGCCGCCACC
>DATHDV010000103.1:0-7701 GCA_035318845.1 Chitinophagaceae bacterium | reverse complement strand
GGACACTGGTGGTTCTTGCTGCACTGGTGATATTGCTGGGCATCTTTCCTAACCTGCTGCTAAGCTGGTATTACTTCTAAATTTGTTAATTAGTTTATTGGTTAATTGGTTTATTAGTTAATAGGAGAGTGCTTAAAATAGTTTATTGGAATAGATAGTAAGTGCATTATAAAATATATTTTTGAATCTTGAAATAATAAAAAATGGATTATACCCTGGAAAAGCTGGAAGTTTATGAATTGGCAGAATTATTTTCTGATGAGATTTGGGAGATTGTGATGGGCTGGGATAATTTTAAGAAAGATACTATTGGAAAGCAGATTGTACGGTCAACTGATTCTGTTTCTGCCAATATTGCTGAAGGTTATGGAAGGTTTTACTATAAAGAAAGCAAGCAGTTTTATTTCTATTCAAGAGGTTCGCTTCAGGAAACAAAATCATGGATAGGTAAATGCAAAAGAAGAAAAATTGTAAAAGCGGAAAAATGTGACGAACTTCTTCAAAAAGCGGAAACTGTACTTTTGAAACTAAATGCTTTTATCAAATTTCTTTCTAAATCCTCAAAACACAATCCAAAATAGCAGGAACTTCCTGATTAACCAATAAACTAATAAACCAATTAACTATATTGACATTTCGTGACATTTTTTCCCTCGCTTTCAGAACCATTCGCAGCAATAAGTTACGAACCGGGCTTACAGTAGCCATCATTGCTTTTGGTATTATGGCGTTGGTAGGTATTATCACCGCCATTAAAGCCATGAACCAGAAATTCAAAGAAAGTTTTTCAACGATGGGAGCCAATGCTTTCACCGTTCGTTTCAAAGAAAGAAATATCCGTTTTGGGAATAACAACAATAACTCCGGGATCAAACTTTCCAAAAAAGGACAGCGAAAAGTAAAAAAGTCGAACCTGGGAAAGGTCATTACCAAAGATGAGGCGGAACTATTTATGAAAAGATTTGACTTCCCTTCCACAAAAAGCATTTCCATTTTCGGCAACCGGAATAATATCGTCTCACATGAAACAAGAAAGACAAGTCCCAACGTGATGATGTTTGGCGGTGATGAAAATTATTTATTGCTCAACGGATTTTCTCTCCAGGTTGGCCGCAACCTCAATCACATGGATGTGCAGACAGGCCGCAATGTTTGCATACTTGGTTATGATGTGGCAAAAAAATTATTCAAAACAGGTATTGAAAGATCAGTAAATGCTGTGGTCCGCATCAATAATATCCCATACCGTGTGCTGGGTGTGCTGGAGAGCCGTGGCTCTACATTCGGTTTCAGCAGGGACAATGTTATTATCACCAGTTATGAAAATGTGGACCGGAATTTTCCTGCAGGGTTTTCTTTTGTAATGGCCGTGATGACAAAAGACCTGGTTGAAGTGAACGCCGCCATGGGTGAAGCCGAAGGGACATTCAGGGCGATCCGCAAGCTGAACACAACCGAAGAAAATAATTTTGTGCTGGACCGTAGCGATAGTGTAGCAGAAAAAGCCATGAACAGCCTTCGGTTCCTGACCATTTCAGCAACTGTTATCGGTCTTATTACTTTGATCGGCGCCGCTATTGGCCTTATGAATATTATGCTGGTCTCTGTTTCTGAACGGACCCGGGAAGTTGGTCTTGTGAAAGCCATTGGCGGAAAAAGCAAAATGGTCAGCCGCCAGTTTTTACTGGAAGCAATTATTATCAGTGTATTGGGAGCATTGTTCGGCATTGTGCTTGGTATTGTAGTCGGCAACCTTTTTTCACTTGTCCTCAAAACGGGGTTTGTCGTTCCCTGGGGCTGGGTACTTTATGGGATAATCATCTGCACCATTGTTGGTCTTTTAGCCGGTTTATATCCTGCACTAAAGGCGGGGAGGCTGAATCCGATTGAGGCTCTCCGGTATGAATAGTACGGGATAAATTGATTGCTGGGTAATTTCCGGTTTTCAATATTTCTCGCAGCGTTCGCTGCGAAGCAGCGGCGTCCCGATAGCTATCGGGATTGCGTTCTTTATCTCTTTGCGGGCTCTGCGTGAAATCAAAACCGGGTATTATCAATCGCTGATATGTTTCCCGGCTCAGGATGAATTTCTTATCAAATTTAATTCCAGGAGAGTTGTTCCGTTTAAAAAAATCCTTAACTTGACCCTCCCTTCCCAAAAATTTGAAGGAAGGGGATTTTTTTATCAACTTTTTCTGTAGCATTGTAATTCCGAAAAAGGATCAGTATTTAACAATTAAAAAAAACTAAAAACTAAGATCATGGCAGAGATTAAATCAACTGCAACAGCATCCGTTAAGGCAACCTCGGTTCAGCCCAAGAAAAGCAGCAATGCGATCTCCTGGCTTGCACCCATCATTTGTATTGTCGCCGGTTACTTAATCTGGCGTTTCATTTTGGGTAACCCGGATGGATTTGAAGTAAAAGGTAAAGGAATGTTCTGGCCAAAGCATGACAAACCCAAAGATGCTTTAAGCGGTATTTACATGGGAGGTATCATCATACCTTTCCTGATTGGCATGTTCCTGATGGTGCTGACCTTTTCCATTGAAAGGTACCTGACCATCCGCAAAGCATTGGGCAACGGATCTATTTCAGATTTTATCCGCAAGATCCAGTATCATCTTGCTAACCGCAATGTGGATGCCGCTCTCTCTGAGTGCGACAAACAGCGTGGTTCTGTTGGTAATGTAATGAAAGCCGGTCTCCGCCGTTACAAAGAAATGATCAATGAAGGAGGAATGAATACTGATCAGAAGGTGATCTCCATTCAAAAAGAAGTAGAAGAAGCAACGGCACTGGAATTGCCAATGCTGCAAAAGAACCTGGTTTTTCTTTCTACAATTACTTCGGTAGGTACACTGGTTGCCTTGTTAGGTACGGTTATGGGTATGATCCGGTCATTCAGTGCATTGGGCAATGAAGGGGCCGGTGGAGCTGCATCATCCCAGCTGGCAGTCGGTATATCTGAGGCATTATATAACACGGCGCTTGGTATCGGTACATCAGCTATAGCTTTGATCATGTATAACGTATTTACCACCAAGATCGACTCAATAACATACGGCATTGATGAATCAGGTTTCACCCTGACTCAAAGTTTTGCATCCCTTTACAAATAAATGACAGGGAGACAAGCTTTTTGCATATGGAATTCAGAAACTTATTCATCTCAATTCTAAACAATTGTAAATATGCCAAGTGTTAAATTACCAAGGAAGAGTACAGATACGGATATGACACCTTTTGTGGACATAGCCTTCCTGATACTTTCCTTTTTCATAATGGCCACCAAATTCAAACCGCCGGAGCCTGTTCAGATAACTACTCCCGGTTCCGTTTCTTCACAGGAACTGCCGGAAGATGATGCTGTGCTTATAGCTATTGATACGGCCAACAGGGTGTTTTTTACAGTTCTGGCTGAAAAAGACAAAAGTATTTCCGAGGATATATTAAAAAGGATCGCATCTATACGAACCCTGACATTTACACCCGACCAGCTCCAGAATTACAGAAAGACCTATGCAGTAGGCGTTCCTTTTTCACAACTGGGAAGTTTATTGAGCCTGGAACCGGAAAACCAGGGATCTGTAACACAGCCGGGAATTCCTGTAATGGATACACTGGACAATCAATTGGTGACCTGGATACAGGCGGCCAAAGAGGTGTACAGGGAAAGACAAAAGCCATTGAAATACCTGATCAAGGGAGATGGCGCTTCCAAGTATCCAACATTTGAAGCCGTCGTTGCTGCCCTGAAGAAAAACGACGAATACAAATATAACCTGGTTACGGCGCTGGAAGGTGCCCCTTCAAATTCGGCGCTTGATATAAATAACCGGAAAGGAATTAAGTCAAAATAATTTTTTAACTATTTAATCTACTGATATGGCAAGTATAGAAGGTGGTGGTGATAGTGGTCATAAAAAAGGCCCGGGCGTAAAGAAAGCTAAAAAACTTTCTACCCGTGTTGATATGACCCCCATGGTGGATTTGGGATTTTTGCTGATCACATTCTTCGTGTTTACTGCAACCATGAGCAGTCCAAAGGCCATGGACCTGCGTATGCCAAAGGATGTTGATGATCCCAAAAAACAAAATGAAGCTAAAGAATCCGGCGCTTTGACGATCATGCTGGGTAAGGCTGATAAAGTGTATTACTATGAAGGTAAGCTGGACGAAAGTGCCAGTAATTTCAAACAGGCTACCTGGAAAGAAATAAGAGATGAGATCATTGACAAGAGAAAAAGGGTAATGGCTGCTCATGTGCATGATCTGAACAGCCCGGAAAGCGTATGTAAAACAATGCAGGAAAGGGCCAAAAAGAACGGCGACCCGGATTGGCAAACTGCCTGCCTTGACAGGGATTTTGTGGTTATCATCAAGCCTACTCAAGATGCCACCTACAAGAACACCGTTGACATTCTTGATGAAATGACCATTAACGCGGTGAAGACCTATGCCATGGTGAAGATATTTCCCCAGGAATATGAACTAATTCAAAAAACAGAAGAAAACAGTGGAATAAAATAACCCATTTTCTTATGGAATAGCTGGTTATCAGCATCTAATAAAAAAATAACTAATGGAAGCTAACAAAATATTATCATCCGATCTTCTCGATATACTTTTTGAAGGGAAGAATAAGGATTACGGTGCTTATGAACTCCGGAGGACTTATCATAAGCGGATAGTCCGTGCCCTTATCATCACGGCTTCAGTTGCCCTGCTGGCATTGCTGGGTTCGGTACTTGCAAGCAATATGAAAAGCAGCGGTCCCAAAAAAGTGAAAATAAACGAGGTAAATCTTGCTGATATCAAACAGGAAGAAAAGAAAATAGAACCTCCTCCGCCACCACCACCTAAGCAGGAACCGCCCAAAGTGGAAATGAAGCAATTTACCCCCCCCATCATAAAGAAAGATGAAGAAGTGGAAAAGCCACCTCCGCCTGTTGAAGAGTTGAAAGATGTGAAGATCGCCGATGTGAACCAGGAAGGTGTAAAGGATAATGAAATTCCGACGCCTGCAGTTATTGATGAAGGGAAACAAATAGTAGAAGAAAAGAAAGAAGACGACGAGAATAAGATATTTGATAAAGTAGAAATTGAAGCCAGTTTCCCCGGTGGTGATAGTAAATGGCGCCAGTATCTCGAAAGAAACTGTAATGGCCAGGTAGCTACCGATAATGGCGCACCTGAAGGAACATATACTACGATGGTCCAGTTTGTGGTTGACAAGGAAGGAAATATCAGTGATGTAAAAGCCTTAACTAACCATGGCTATGGAATGGAACAGGAAGCTATCCGTACCATTCAGAAAGGGCCAAAATGGAATCCTGCTATTCAGAACGGTCGCCAGGTAAAAGCTTACCGGAGACAACCGATCACTTTCCAGGTGCAGGGGGAATAAAATAGTACTTCACAAAACTGAATCCTTTTCGCTTCAGCGGAAGGGATTTTTTTTATGCCGAAATGGAAAGCCATTAGCCGTTAGCTATTAGCCGTTAGCTCGTATCCTATAGCTCCTGATTTTCTGATTATATTTAATATCATAGTACTGCCAGGGATTTAGCTAACGGCTAACGGCTAAGAGCTAACGGCTATTAACCTAATTTTGACTCATGTCCGAAATGCATACCAGTTGGGAGGATACCATCGTGGCGCTGGCCACTCCACCGGGAGTAGGAGCCATTGGGATCATACGTTTAAGCGGAAAAAATTCTTTTCAAATCATCAATCAATTATTCCCGTCAAAAGATCTGAACAAAGAACCTTCTCATACATTACATGTTGGTTTTATCAGGGAGGATGGAAATGATATTGATGAAGTGGTGGTTTCTCTTTTTAAAAATCCAAAAAGCTATACTGGCGAGGATGTGGTGGAAATAAGTTGCCATGGATCGCCTTATGTGCAGCAACAAGTCATTAATGCCTGTATCAAAAGAGGAGCAAGACTTGCCAAACCCGGTGAGTTTACTCAAAGAGCTTTTTTAAACGGCAAGTTAGATCTGACACAGGCCGAAGCTGTGGCCGACCTGATCGCTTCCAATACATCAGCATCACAAAAAGCGGCTCTTCATACTATCCGTGGCGGGTTTTCTGAAAACTTACGATCATTACGGGAAAGACTTATACGCTTTTCAGCATTGATTGAATTGGAACTGGATTTCAGCCAGGAAGATGTTGAGTTTGCAGACCGGAAACAGTTATATGCGTTGATTGATGAACTGGCTGTTTCTACCGGCGCACTTGTCAATTCATTCCGGTTGGGAAATGTGATCAGGAACGGCGTCAGTGTTGCTATTATCGGCAAACCCAATGCAGGGAAATCAACCTTGCTGAATAGTTTATTGAATGAGAACCGTGCCATTGTAAGTGAGATCGCCGGTACTACAAGAGATACGATCGAAGAACTGATCAATATTGATGGTATTCTTTTTCGCCTGATAGATACCGCCGGTATCCGGAAACATTCTACGGATATTATTGAAGGCTTTGGTATAGAGCGGAGCCGGGAAAAAATTAAAACAGCCGATGTGGTGCTTTATTTATTTGATGCCGGGACAGAGACAGTTGATGAATTGAAAAACCAGGTCTCGGAATTTGGGGAGATGGAAATAAAATATTTGCTGGTGGCAAACAAGATCGATGAAACAGGTGAAGCAATGGCAAAAGAAAAATTCAGCGGGATAGGGAATGTGATCTTTATCTCAGCCAAACAACATTTACATACGGAAGTATTGAAGTGCAGTATGGTAGATGCTGTATTGCAGGGGGAAGTGCAAACTGAAAACACCATCATCACCAATGCCCGTCATTATCATGCATTGAAAGAAGTCGAAAGATCATTGACGGATATTAAAAAAGGACTTGATGATAAACTCCCCGGTGACTTATTGGCCCTCGATATCCGCCGCTGCCTGCATTATTTGGGTGAGATAACAGGTGAGATCACTAACGAAGATCAGTTGGATTATATTTTCAGTAAGTTCTGTATCGGCAAGTAAGTAAAACGAAACGAATAAAAACTTTCGGATGAATTGGTTCTCTGTTCTCGAAATAATTTACGCAGGAGTATTGGTACTGGTTTGCCTCCGCATTATCTATGAGACGGATACAAGTACAAAAGCATTGGCCTATCTCTTGCTTGTTATTTTTCTTCCCGCGTTAGGGATCATTATCTATTTCTCCTTCGGCGTCAATTACCGTAAAAGGAAAATGTATAGTAAGAAATTGATTGGAGATGCATCCCTGGCCAAAAAAATTTCCGGTGATATCATCCAGCTTACTAAATACAATTTAGAGAAAGGGGGTGCAACGATTGGACGTTATAAGGAACTGGCCTATATGCTCGCAAAGGACAGTAAAAGCGCATTGACCAGCAATAACTCGGTCAAACTATTGGTAAACGGGGAAAAAAAATTCCCCGATATGCTGCCGGCATTGAAACAGGCAAAGAATCATATTCATATTGAGTACTATATCTATGAAGACGACGAAGTAGGAAAGTCCATAGAACAGGTACTGGTCGAAAAAGTAAAAGAAGGTGTGGATGTCCGCTTTATTTATGATGATTTCGGAAGCCGCTCTATCCGCAAAAGCCTCGCCCGACGGCTAAAAAAGGCCGGTGTAAAGATCTTTCCATTTTACAAAATGACCTTCCTGGCCAGGTTCAGCCGGATGAATTACCGCAATCACCGG
>DATHDV010000102.1:0-7146 GCA_035318845.1 Chitinophagaceae bacterium | reverse complement strand
GCGCCCGGGTGCATAACCTGAAAAATGTTACTGTGGAGATCCCCCGCAACAAACTGATTGTTGTCACCGGCGTGTCAGGATCCGGTAAATCTTCGCTTACTATTGATACTTTATACGCCGAGGGGCAGCGCCGCTACGCAGAAAGCCTGAGTGCCTATGCCCGCCAGTTCCTGAACCGCATGAATAAACCCGATGTGGATTATATAAAAGGACTGTGCCCGGCGATTGCGATCGAACAAAAGGTAATTACACGAACACCCCGCAGCACGGTTGGAAGTATGACGGAGATATATGATTACCTGCGGCTGCTTTTTGCAAGGATCGGTAAAACGATCTCACCCATTTCCGGGAAAGAAGTAAAAAAAGATGATGTGACCGATGTGCTTGATGCCATTTCTGCATTAAAAGAAGGAGATAAGGTTTTTATACTGGCTACTTTCAAACAACATACAAACCGGGATATAAAAGAAGAACTGAATATACTGGTGCAAAAAGGATTTTCGAGAGTCTATAGTCTCCAGTCGGGAGTCAGGAGCCGGGAGTCAGGGGTCATTCACAGGATCGAAGAGCTTCTTGAATTGAGTGATAAAGAACTAAAGGCAAAAAAAATTACTCATATACTCGTTGACAGAATTGTAGTAAAAGATTTTGACGACGATGATAAACATCGTTTAGCCGATTCGATCGGGACCGCATTTTATGAAGGCGAAGGAGATGTATATCTTGAAGTGCAAAGCCAGCAGTCAGACACCAGGAAACAGAAAACATCTTCTCATTCACCACTCACCATTCACCATTCACTTCTTCATTTCAACAATCGTTTCGAAATGGACGGTATGCTGTTTGAAGAACCGGTCCCCAATCTTTTTTCTTTTAATAATCCTTTCGGGGCATGCCCTACCTGCGAAGGTTTTTCACAAGTACTGGGTATTGATCCTGACCTGGTGATACCCGACAGGAGATTGAGTGTATATGATGGCGCTGTGGCTCCATGGAAAGGAGAGAAGCTGGACTGGTGGCGGCAGAATTTTGTAAAGGGAGCAAAGAAATTCAATTTCCCCGTTCATAAATCCATTGCTGACCTTACCGGGAAACAAGTAAAACAATTATGGGAAGGAAGTGATGGAGTGTTTGGCATCAATGATTTTTTCAAAGATGTGGAGTCGCAATTGTATAAAGTGCAATACCGGGTTTTATTAAGCCGCTACCGGGGCAGAACAGAATGCCCGGATTGCAATGGTTATCGTTTGCGAAAAGAAGCATTATATGTAAAAGTAAATGGCAGGAATATCGGGGAACTTGGCAGCATGCCGGTAAAAGATCTGAAAATTTGGTTTAATGAATTGGATAAAAAATTAAGCGATCACGACAGGCAGGTGGCCAAAAGAATACTGATCGAATTGCATAACAGGCTGGATACACTGATCAAAGTCGGATTAGGTTATTTAACACTAAGCCGGCTTGCTAATTCACTAAGCGGGGGCGAAAGTCAGCGGATCCAACTAACAAGAAGTCTTGGCAGCAATCTTACCAATTCTCTTTACATCCTCGATGAACCATCCATCGGTCTTCATTCAAGAGATACAGCCAATTTAATTAAGGTATTAAAAGAGTTAAGAGACCTGGGGAATACCGTGGTGGTGGTGGAGCATGATGAAATGATGATGCGGGAAGCCGATCATATTATTGATATGGGACCATTGGCTTCTCATTTGGGCGGTGAAGTGGTGGCGGAAGGTGATTATGATGAAATAATTTCAAACCCGATGAGCCTGACGGGTAAATACCTGGATGGACAATTAAAGATCGAACCGCCAAAAACAGTTCGCAAATGGAATCGCTCCATCACCGTTGAAGGAGCAAGGCAACACAACCTTAAGAATATAACAATTGAATTTCCATTGAATGTATTATGCGTGGTAAGCGGCGTAAGCGGTAGCGGTAAAACAACCTTAGTGAAACAAATTCTTTACCCCGCTTTAAGAAAATTGAAAGGTGAATTCGGCGATAAGATCGGTTTTCATAAACAGATCAGCGGCGATATAGAAGGCATTGCACAGATCGAAATGGTGGATCAGAACCCTATTGGAAAGTCATCCCGCAGCAACCCGGTCACTTATATCAAAGCGTATGACGAGATCAGGGATCTGTTTGCCAGGCAGCCATTGAGTAAGATGCGGGGTTTTCAGCCCAAACATTTTTCTTTCAATGTAGATGGCGGCAGGTGTGATACCTGCAAAGGAGAAGGCGAACAGGTGGTAGAGATGCAGTTCCTCGCCGACGTACACCTTACTTGTGAAAGCTGTGGCGGAAAAAGATTTAAAGAAGAAGTGCTGGAAGTAAAAGTGAATGACAAAAATATTTTTGATGTCCTGGAAATGAGTGTTGATGAAGCAATTAATTTTTTGCCTTCACCATCGGGGGGCCATGATGGTGCGCTTCAACCTTTGAGCGATGTTGGTTTGGGATATATCAAACTCGGCCAGTCATCCGGCACATTATCCGGCGGAGAGGCCCAGCGGGTGAAGCTGGCTTCGTTCCTCGGTAAGAGCAGGGCCAACCAAAAGATCCTTTTCATTTTTGATGAACCAACTACGGGTCTTCATTTTCATGATATAAAAAAATTGCTGGCTTCTTTTAATGCATTGATAGAACAGGGTCATTCTATCCTGGTGATCGAACATAATA
Source organism: Chitinophagaceae bacterium (assembly GCA_035318845.1). GTDB lineage: Bacteria > Bacteroidota > Bacteroidia > Chitinophagales > Chitinophagaceae > JJ008. Next base: position 4,458 of record DATHDV010000102.1, on the reverse strand, counting down.
TGGATGTCATACGCAGCGCAGACTGGGTGATCGACCTCGGTCCCGACGCAGGTGATGGCGGCGGAGAATTAGTTTTTGCAGGAAAGCCGGCCGATCTGAAAAAAGAAAAAAAGAGTTATACGGCCCGCTATTTATAGCTTCACTGTTTTATAAATTTCTGTTGCGTGGCTGCACCCTCTCCATTTGTTACAGATATCAAATAGCCAGCCGACGGTAAAGTGCTCACATCGATCTGCAAACTTATTCTGCCCGCTGATAGATTCTCTGTTTGTTTTTTTACAACCACTCCTTTCATATCGGTAATATTGATCATCACCATTCCTTGTTTGGCATGGGTAAAGGACAGGTTCAGTGAATTCACGGCAGGGTTTGGAAATACAGTAATGCTTGTGGCATTTTGTTTCCAGTCAAACCGGAGTATTTTACTATAGGTGAAATGACCATTCTTATCCATCAATTGCAAACGATAAAACACTTTTTGCGCCGGGCGGTTCCTTAGATCATTGTCAGTATAATTATAATCGTTTTTATTGCTTGTGCCTGCACAGTTCACTTTTCCAACCGTTACGAAACCCATCCCATCAAAACTGCGCTGGATATTAAAATGACTAAAATCTGTTTCTTGTTCAGATTGCCATTGCAGCCGAACAGTTTCATTATTCAGTGCACCATTAAATTGAAGTAAATGAACTGGCAGCATTCCGGCGAAGCTGCTGATCTTCCAAAGGTCATTTAATACACCAGAAGTGGCGCCATCAAAACCATAACCACCAAAAAGCCAGAGGTTGCCGAGTCCATCTGCCCAGGATACACTGCCTGTTCTTGCACCCGATTTGTTGGAAGCATCAGGCATACCCTGTGTACCATATATTCCTGGCTGGTCAACGGTAGCATCACCTTTCACCCATGTCCATTCATTGTTAACAGCATTATATTTCCAGAGGTCATTCAGGTAACCGGAATTAGAAGCATCATAACCATAGCCTCCAAACATCCATAATTCACCAAATGCATCTATCCATGAACTGCTGACATACCTGGCGCCGGGTTTGTTGGAAGGATTGCTAACACCCTGCGTGCCGTACACCCCGGTTTGATCAATCAATTTATCCCCGCTTATCCATGTCCATTGATTAGTGGATGGATCGTATTTCCAGAGGTCGTTCAAACTGCCTGAATTATTTTCATCATAACCATAGCCACCGAATAGCCAGAGGTTCCCACTATGATCGGTCCATGAACTGCTGACATATCTTGCTCCCGGTTTATTAGCGGCATCAGGAATTCCCTTTGTACCATAAATCCCTGTTAGTTCAACATCATCGTCACCTTTTATCCATGTCCATTTATTGGTGGAAGGATTATATTTCCAGATATCATTTAATATTCCTGAACTATTACTATTATAACCATAGCCTCCAAATAACCAAAGGTTGCCACTTGCATCTGTCCAGGTTTGGCTGCCATATCTTGCTCCTGGTTTATTAGTTTCACTTTCTATTCCCCGCACACCATAATTACCTGCTTCATCAACGGTATTGTCGCCTTTTACCCATGTCCATTCATTAGTAAGCGTATTATATTTCCAAAGGGAATTTAAAAACCCAAAAGCATTATTGCTGAAACCAAAGCCGCCAAACAACCAGAGATTGTGATTGACATCGGTCCAGGAAACGCCGGCAAATATTGCACCGGGTTTATTGGCAGCATTTGCTGTTCCTTGTGTGCCGTAAACTGAATATTTTCCGGTTGCGCTGTCTCCATGTGCCCATATCCACCGGTTAAGTAAGGGATCGAATTTCCAGAGATCATTTAAGTAGCCAATACTGGATGTCCCATAACCCGAACCACCAAAAAGCCAGAGGTTACCGGCGGCATCTCTCCAAGTTGTAGAAAAATTTCTTGCACCCGGTTTGTTGGCTGTAGCTGCAACGCCCTGGCAGCCGTATACTCCCGGTTGATTAATGATGTTATCTCCCTTCATCCATGTCCAGGGAGTTTGCGGATTGATTTGTGCGGATGAAAATGTGACGAATAGCAACGACGCCACAAAGAACAAGGTGGTCTTCATGATAGGATAAATTTGGATTCAATTAAAGCTAAACAAGCCGGGAGGCAAATGCAATTGAAAAGGCAGTAGAAAACTTAATCTAAGTAGTAGACCTTATGTTAATAAAGGAGTTTATGATTACAACTTGTATGATGTTGTGCAAACAGGTACAGATGAAGTCATTTAATCGCGGAATAACAGCCTGCCAGGAACATAACAAACTTGCGGGGATCACCGGAGTTTATCCAAAGACTTTACGAGCTTTTCATCCTTGCGGATATTGCGGAAGGCCATGTAATAACCAGTTATAACAGCTACCGGAAGTATGGCCCAAAGGGCGGGTGTTGCAGAAATGATCTTTTTCATATCCAAAAAATACAAAACGAGGATCAGCACAGATACCAATAAGCCAAGCAGGCAAAGCTTCATTTGCATTTTCCTGTCTTTAAACATAAAAATGGTTACAACAGAAATGCCGATGGAAATTATTGTAAGGATCAATGTGAAAAAATTATTCCCTGCTATTATTTCTGTCCGCTGCTTCATGGCAGTTTTCAAAACCAGCTCTTCACCGACGGCGAAAGGGAACATAAAAGTTAATATAGCTGCTGCGGTGGCAAGTATTAACCAAAGGGTTTGCTGGCGCTGGATCATAACTTATATTTTGCTATTCTAAATATCGGAAAATTATTTTATCCCAATTCCGGGTACAGGGGAAACTGTTGCAAAAATTCTTTCACTTCATTTTTTACCGTTGAGATCACGTTTGGATCATCAGCATTCATCAGCACTTTATCGATCATGGCTGCAACTGTTTCCATATGTTCTTCTTTCATACCTCTTGTAGTAACTGCCGGCACACCCACACGGATACCAGAGGTAACAAAAGGAGACTTATCATCTAAGGGCACGGAATTTCGGTTCACGGTGATCTTTGCATTGTCCAATGTTTCCTGTGCTTTTTTGCCGGTAAGATTTTTATTGCGAAGATCGATCAGCATTAAATGATTGTCAGTTCCATTGCTGATCAATTTATATCCACGGCTTACAAATGCTTTTGCCATGGCCTGTGCATTCCTGATCACCTGTTTGCCATAAGCTTTGAAATCTGCTGAAAGTATTTCACCAAAAGCAACTGCTTTGGCTGCAATCACATGTTCCAGCGGGCCGCCCTGTGAACCGGGAAATACAGCCAGGTCAAGCAACGAACTCATCTTTCTTAAATCTCCTTTCGGGTCTTTGATACCCCAGGGATTTTTAAAATCATGACGAAGCATGATGATGCCGCCTCTTGGACCTCTTAATGTTTTGTGAGTTGTGGAAGTAACAATATGACAATGATCAAAAGGATCGTTTAATAAACCCGTTGCAATTAACCCGGCAGGATGTGCAATATCTGCAAAAACAATAGCGCCTACTTCATCAGCAACAGCACGGATGCGTTGATAATCCCAGTCACGGCTGTAAGCTGATGCACCGCAAATGATCATCTTTGGTTTTTCGGCTCTTGCTTTTGCTTCTAATTGTTCGTAATCTACAATTCCATCATTGGTAACGCCATAATGAATGGCCTGGTAAGTTTTTCCGCTAAAGTTGGCAGGACTTCCGTGGGTAAGATGACCACCCATGCTCAGGTCAAGACCAAGGAATTTTTCTCCGGGTTTCATGACAGCCAGGAACACGGCGGCATTGGCCTGCGCACCGCTATGGGGCTGCACATTGGCCCAGCTGGCATTGAATATTTTTTTTAATCTTTCAATGGCGAGAGTTTCTATTTCATCCACCACTTCACAACCTCCGTAATAACGTTTGCCGGGATAACCTTCTGCATATTTATTGGTGGGCACGGTTCCCATGGCCTGCATCACCTGCAAAGAAGTAAAATTCTCTGAAGCGATCAGTTCAATGCCGGTGCGTTGACGTTCCAGTTCTTTTTTAATGAGGTCGAAAACAAGAGGATCTTTTTGCATGTAAAAAAAGGTTTAATAAGTTCAAAAGGTTTAAAGGTTTGGTTGAAAGGGTTTATCATTCCGTAATTAAGAGCCTCTAAAACTTCTTAAACTTTTTAAACCTCTTAAACATTTTAAACCTGTACTGTTGCAAAAGTAAGCGAGCAGCCGATGTGATGGCTTTTCCGGGTCAGATTTTTGTTTATTTCAAATGTCTTACTTTCGTTTCCCTTTGATTAGTTTTAAAGCCACGTTGATTAATTCATGAAAGCTATCATTCCAGTAGCAGGCGCGGGCACCAAGCTGCGTCCACAAAGTTATACGCAACCCAAAGCACTTATTCCGCTGGCCGGAAAGACAGTGATCAGTATCATTATTGATCAGCTGCGGGAGGCCGGTATCAATGAGATCATTTTTATTGTTGGTTACCTCGGTGAAAAAATACAGGATTATGTAAAA
>DATHDV010000101.1:0-6470 GCA_035318845.1 Chitinophagaceae bacterium | reverse complement strand
AGTATCATAGCCGCATTATGCAATGCATCTATGAAATCCATATTCGTGGTATAAAAATAACCCGTCACTCCAATGGCAAGACATACGAGTAATACGGCAGATGCAATAAGGATGTTCTTTAATATCCGCTGGTAAAATGTTCGTATCGGGGCAAGTGGTTGTTTGCGGTGCTCGTACATATAATATGAGTTGAATTGATTAAAGTTAGCAAATAAGCCATTAGCCCTTAGCTGTTAGCCGTTAGCTAATGGCTAATAGCTATCGGCTAACAGCTATTCCTCACTGGCACGTCGAAACAATCTGCTCATCAATTATTTTTTTTATAGCTATATGCGCATCAGCCCTTTCTTCTCCCAGTAAATTTTTTACAAAAACAATATAAGCATAACCTCTGCAAAAATCGATCATCGGCCAGGTACCAAATAAACCGGGGCTGGCAAGGGACATGGCTTTATTATCTTTTTGTTCTACCGCCCAACTGCCCAATGCATACGTAAAACCTTCAGCGGCGTTCGGAGCAAATTTTATTTGTTCGGGTTTATCCTGCACCTGCATCATCTGGTTCACCGCATTTTCACTCAGTACCTGTTGGCCATTGTATTTGCCTTTATTCATCAGCATCACTAAAAATTTCATGTAGTCATCGGCTGTTGATTGGGCACCACCGGATGGATTCACCGGGTAGCCGTTGGGATCATTGAATGTTGTCTTCGTCATTCCCAGCGGTACAAAGAGTTTTGTTTTGATCAGCAATTCAAATTTTTTCTTACTGATAATTTCCAGCACCCGGCCGGCTATATTCAGACCAATATTGCCATACCAGAAATCTGTTCCCGCCGCAGCTCTTATTTCCCTGGCAGCAAAACTGTTTACCTCATCTTCCAGGGATGCGAATTTTCTTCGTTCCAAAATTCGTTTCAGGAATTTACTGTCATCTGCAATACCCGTCATATGACATAAGCACTGGCGGATGGTAATATAATTCTTAAAATACTTTCCAAATTCGGGGATATATTTCACCACTTTATCATCCAGGGATAATTTTCCTTCATCCACGAACTGCATCACTAATGCCGCCGTCAGCCATTTGCTGCAACTGGCGATCGGCGCCTGGGTCTTTGAATTAAATTCACCCATTTCTTTTTTATAGATCAAAGAATCGCCTTTCCAGAGAAGACAGACCACGTTATTGCCCAATAGTTTCTGTTTGGCCTCCAGTTCGGCATCCAGATCGGTCCAGTTGTATTGGGCCGAAAGGGGCTGTAAGAATAGCAGAAAACCTACTACGGTTGTGACTTTCATGCAGATAGAGCTAACTTTATATGACATTGTTACGGGGATTGTGGTTTGGATTGTTATTTGACAATAGAGTTTAAAGTTAATTGAAACCATAACCGCAGAGGCGGGGAGACACAGAGGTTTAAAACATATTTATCTCAGCGCCTCAGCGTCTCTGCGGTAAAAACATAAAACATGAACTTAGGAAATTTCACCATAAAAGCCGCCGAAGCCTTTCAACAGGCGCAGCAAATTGCCTTCAATGCAAAGAACCCGAACATTGAGACGGAACATATCTTGAAGGCGTTGCTCGAACAGGAGGATTCTCCCGTTGATTATTTATTAAAGAAGAATAATGTTACGGTCAACCTTGTTGACAATAAGCTTGATGAACTTCTGAAGAAACTTCCAACAATTACTTCCGGTGACCCGGCACAAAATATCGGCCGTGAAGCAAACAGCGTGGTATTAAGGGCAGGCGCTGCACTCAAACAATTCAAGGATGAATTTGTTACAACAGAACATTTGTTACTGGCCATCCTGCAGGGCAATGATGCATCCGCTAAATTATTAAAGGATGCAGGGCTTACTGAAAAAGGATTGCTGGCCGCTATCAAAGAATTAAGAAAAGGAGATACTGTTACTTCACAAACACAATCACAGGAATTCAATGCACTGAATAAATATGCCAGGAACTTAAATGAAATGGCAAGACAGGGTAAACTGGATCCCGTGATCGGACGTGATGAGGAAATAAGAAGGACATTACATATACTTTCCAGGAGAACAAAGAATAACCCGATACTGGTCGGCGAACCCGGCGTTGGTAAAACTGCCATTGCCGAAGGTATTGCCCATCGTATCGTGAATGGCGATGTGCCGGAGAATTTGAGATCAAAGATCATCTATGCACTCGATATGGGTTTGCTGATCGCCGGTGCAAAATATAAAGGTGAGTTTGAAGAACGTTTGAAAGGAGTTGTAAAAGAAGTCAGCGGCAGCGACGGGGAGATCATTTTATTCATTGATGAGATACATACACTGGTAGGCGCCGGTGGTGGCGAAGGCGCCATGGATGCAGCCAATATTTTAAAACCTGCTCTGGCCAAGGGTGACCTGAGAGCTGTTGGTGCAACGACATTAAACGAATACCAGAAATTTTTTGAAAAGGATAAAGCATTGGAACGACGTTTCCAGCGGGTGATGATCGATGAGCCCAACGTGGAAGACGCTATTTCTATTCTTCGCGGATTGAAAGACCGTTATGAAACGCACCACCATGTAAGGATCAAAGACGAAGCTATTATTGCAGCGGTGGAATTATCCAGTCGCTATATCACCGATCGTTTCCTTCCCGATAAAGCCATTGACCTGATCGACGAAAGTGCAGCGAAGCTGAGACTCGAAATGAATTCCATGCCGGAAGAACTGGATACACTCGAAAGACAGATACGGCAACTCGAGATCGAACGGGAAGCCATCAAAAGAGAGAATGATGAGCACAAACTGCATGAACTGAACACGGAGATCGCTAATCTTTCCGTAGAGAGGGACACTTATAAAGCAAAATGGAAACAGGAAAAAGAACTGGTGGAAAAAGTGCAGGCCGCCAAAGAACAGGTGGAACACCTGAAACAGGAAGCAGAGAGGGCAGAACGGGAAGGCAATTACGGGAAAGTGGCCGAGATCCGTTACGGAAAAATAAAGGAACAGGAAAAGTTTATTGATGAATTCAGCAAACTGATTGAAGACAGCGGTGAAAAACGTTTGCTGAAAGAAGAAGTGGACGCCGAAGACATTGCCGAAAGTGTAGCCAAAGCAACCGGCATACCGGTGACCAAGATGTTGCAAAGCGATAAAGAAAAATTATTAAAGCTGGAAGAACACCTGCATGAAAGGGTAGTGGGACAGGAGGAGGCAATCACAGCTGTTGCCGATGCGATCAGGAGAAGCCGTGCAGGATTGCAGGACCCGAAGAAACCCATTGGTTCTTTTATTTTCCTTGGTACAACCGGTGTGGGTAAAACAGAACTGGCAAAAGCCCTTGCAGAATATTTGTTTGATGATGAAAGTATGATGACGAGGATCGACATGAGTGAGTACCAGGAAAAACATACGGTGAGCCGCCTGGTAGGTGCGCCCCCGGGATATGTGGGTTATGATGAAGGCGGGCAGTTGACTGAAGCCGTTCGGCGTAAACCTTACAGCGTGGTGCTGCTCGATGAAATTGAAAAAGCAAACCCCGATGTATGGAATGTTTTGCTGCAGGTATTGGATGATGGAAGATTAACAGATAACAAAGGCCGTGTGGTGAATTTCAAGAATACAATCATCATCATGACCAGCAATATCGGCAGCCTCCTGATACAGGAAGCCTTTGAAAAAGTGAAAGAGAATAATGTGGAAGAAGTAACGGATAAAGCGAAACTGGAAGTGATGGCCCTTTTGCGGCAAACGATACGGCCGGAATTCTTGAACCGGGTCGATGAGATCATCATGTTCCGTCCGTTAATGCATAAAGAGATCAAAGGCATTGTGAAGATCCAGTTGAATAACCTGAAAAGGTTGGTTGCTGAAAGCGGGATACAATTACAGTTCAGTGAATATGCACTCGACTTCCTCGCTGAGCAGGGTTTTGACCCGCAGTTTGGTGCAAGACCATTGAAAAGATTGATACAAAAAGAAATTGTGAACCAGTTGAGCAAACGGATACTGGCGGGTGATATTGATAAGAGCCACCCGGTATTAGTGGATGTGTTTGATAATACGGTGGTGTTTAGGAATGAAGCGGTGGCCCCGATAGCTATCGGGGTGGAGAAAGCCGGGAAGAAGAAATAGAAATGCATTATTTGCAATAGCCCACGGTTTAAACCGTGGGCTATTGATTTAGAAAAGTCCTGATCCATCTACTGTTATGGAAATTCTAAAAAACTTTCTCTTATACATCACAAGCGTTTAAAAATTGTTAAAGCATTCCCGCCTTTTACTTTATTTCTGCAGGAGACCGTACCTTAAACTTATTAACTAAAACCACCCGCCATGAGACTTTTATACTCCATCCTTTTCTGTATGGTCTCTGTAGTTTGTTTTTCCCAGCAAAAAATTACCCATACTGTCTATTTCGATTTTGATATCGCAGAGCCCAATGAAGCAACAAAAAAAGAGCTGTCTTTATTTATTGAAAAAATAAAACCGCTGCAACCGGACCTTATTATTATCCGGGGTCATGCTGATATGAAAGGCAGCAGCGATTATAATAAGAAACTGTCTGCTGCCCGTGCTGCTGCTGTGAATGATATGATCAGCTCATCATTACCTCCCGGCAGCAGCATCACTGTTTCTTCTTATGGAAAAGAAATGCTGCTCACAGAAGATGATGAAAAGCAGGAGGTCAACCGGAGAGTGGAAATAGAAGTTTACTACACGGAAAAGCAAATACAAAAACCGGTGACCGAAGTAGAGCCTTTCTTTGAAGATGTGGAAACGCAACGCTTCCCGGTCAACCTGGATGATACTGTGATAGTGGTGGGTAAAGAAGGAACCTTCCTGAAGATCTCACCGGGAAGTATTACAAATAAAAAAGGCCTTGTTGCGAAAGGTAATGCGGTCCTGCTGCTGAAGGAATATTACCAGCCGGGTGATATCCTGCTCAGTGGCCTGAATACGAATTCTGAAAAAGGTCCGCTGGAAACAGGGGGCATGTTTAACATGATCATTGTCCGGGATAATGATACGATGTCTTCAAAAATGCTGAAGCCCGTAACGATCAGGATGCCTGTAGTAACCGATGCAACGGGAAAAATGAACATATATACCATAGACCATAAAACAGATTCGAGTGTATGGAGCAATACGAATAATACTTTCGACCGGATCTTCAGTTTTTGGGAATGGCCGCGACAAATAGATAAACTGGATGATCTCATAATACCGCGAATAGAATTTAAGAACTGGAGGGTTGGTCATAAATATACCGATGAATACAGAGCCCATATAAGTAGCTGGAACTTCTTTAGTATAGAGTTCGGGAACAGCAGCAAGGTAAAGATGGTTACCAACCGGATCGAAAAGATAGACTCGGTCACCCTCAGGGCCAGCTTAAAGGTCAGGTACCGCAACAGGGGTTTGCGGAAATATGGAACCAGGTATTTTGATACGACATTCCTTGTAAAATACCGGAGGGCAGAATATGTCGGTATCAGCAAAAATATCAGTTGGATCAATTGTGACAGGTTTCTGAATTGTCCCGACCCTGCTGATTTTTATGTATCCACTCCTGAATTCAGGGGCGCTAGCGTATTGGTTTATTTCAAAAGTCAAAACGCCTATCTACCCGCATATGAAGATGCAAAGGGCTTGTATAAAGTTGTAAAAGTGCCACCCGATGAAAAGGTCTGGATAGTGGCTTTCGGAAAAAAGAATGGGCAGTATTATTACAGCAAGAAAGAGTTTATCATTGAAAAAAATGCCAGGACAGATCTCACACTGGCAAAAATGTCTGAAGAAGATTTCAGAAAACAAATGAAGTCGTTATAAAAAAATCAGCACATAAGATCAGGGCCAAAATGCTATCATCATATGCATGTATAAATTGTTACCAGTAATAATCTTGTGTTTTTGTACTTCGCTTGTCAGGGCGCAGCAGGATTTTTTCTTGTTGAAAAAAGAAAATAAGACCATCATGTCATTCCGGAAAGGGTTTTACATTGCCTTTCAAACAAAAAATAAAGAATGGGTTACCGGAAATATCACCGGCATCCGGAATGATTCTTTTATGGTAAGACCCCGGATCATCCAGGTTCAATTGATGCGAACGGATACATTTTACTTTCCCATTATGGCGCTTGCACTTTCAGATATAGTGCTCCTCCCTAAAAAAGGAGTGAAGATCGATTATATAAGAGGTCAGTCCAGGATCAATACTTCTGCCGGGCATATACATTGGTATTGGATAAAGAGTGGATTATTATTTCGGGCTGGCGGCGCAGGGCTTGCTTTACTGGGATTGGTAAACGGGTTTTCAGCAGGTGTTATAGGCATTGCTGCAGGTATTTTTATTTTGGGAGAAGTCTTACACCGGAAATATAAGCTTACATGGAAGATGGGAAAAAAATATCACCTTCAGTTCATTAAAATATCACATTAATAATTCACTTCCGGCTACCCATAGTGTTCAACCCTAAATCTTTTTA
>DATHDV010000100.1:0-8367 GCA_035318845.1 Chitinophagaceae bacterium | reverse complement strand
TTTTTATACAGAGCAACTGACTCCTGTTGCCAGGAAACTCGTTACCAATTGGCCAGCCAAAGTTGCAGAGTATCAGAAAGATTTTTATGAATACAAAGTGAGGGATAAAGTGATCAAGTTACCGATGACCACAAAAAGCCTGAGCGGAACCAAGATCCCTAAAGTTGTATTACCAAAGTATAAAGACTGGGGTGATATATTAAAATGGCAGGCGCAGGAAAATGTGCCCGGTCATTTTCCATACACAGCAGGTGTGTTCCCGTTAAAAAGAGAAGGCGAAGACCCGACAAGGATGTTTGCCGGGGAAGGTGGACCGGAAAGGACCAACAAACGTTTTCATTATGTAAGTATGGGCCAGCCGGCCATAAGGTTATCAACTGCATTTGACAGTGTAACATTATATGGAGAAGACCCGGATCATCGCCCGGATATTTATGGAAAGGTTGGCAACAGTGGTGTAAGTATTGCAACAGTTGATGATGCAAAAAAATTATACAGCGGGTTTGATCTCTGCGATCCCAAAACTTCTGTATCGATGACCATCAACGGCCCTGCACCGATGCTGCTCGCATTTTTTATGAATGCAGCTATTGACCAGCAATGTGAAAAATGGATAGAAGTGAATGGTCAATGGTCAATGGTGAATGATGTTTTAAAGAAGAAATACACTGATGGCAAAAGACCAGTGTACTACAATCCATCGGAGTCTTCGAAAACCCCTCCTTCGGAGGGGCTTGGGGAGGCATTACCTGCCGGCAATGATGGTTTGGGATTGCGCTTGCTTGGTTTGTCCGGTGCGGATGTATTGCCGGAAGATGTATATGAGAAAATAAAAGCAAATGCATTGTCACAGGTGAGGGGTACGGTGCAAGCCGATATTTTAAAAGAAGACCAGGCACAGAATACCTGTATCTTCTCTACTGAGTTTGCATTGAAACTGATGGGTGATGTGCAGGAATATTTTATTCAGCAAAAGATACGAAACTTCTATTCTGTATCTATCAGCGGTTATCATATTGCAGAAGCAGGAGCTAATCCCATTACACAACTGGCATTTACATTGTCCAATGGATTTACATACGTGGAATATTATTTAAGCCGCGGAATGAACATTGATGATTTTGCCCCGAACCTTTCTTTCTTCTTCAGTAATGGAATGGATGCCGAGTATAGTGTGATCGGCCGTGTAGCAAGAAGGATCTGGGCCAAGGCCATGAAATATAAATACAAGGCCAATAAACGCAGCCAGATGCTGAAGTATCATATCCAGACATCGGGGAGAAGTTTGCATGCACAGGAAATTGATTTCAATGATATCAGGACCACGTTGCAGGCATTGTATGCGATCTATGATAATTGCAATTCACTTCACACGAATGCATATGATGAAGCGATAACAACACCCACAGAAGAAAGTGTTCGCCGGGCCATGGCCATTCAACTAATCATAAACAGGGAACTGGGCACTGCTAAAAATGAAAATCCCAACCAGGGTTCTTTCCTGATTGAAGAATTAACTGACCTGGTTGAAGAAGCAGTACTGACCGAGTTTGACCGCATCACAGAAAGGGGCGGTGTGCTGGGAGCGATGGAAAGGATGTACCAGCGTAATAAGATACAGGAAGAGAGTTTGTACTACGAGCACCAGAAACATTCCGGCGAATTACCATTGGTGGGTGTCAATACGTTTCTAAACAAAAAAGGAAGTCCTACTATTTTACCGACGGAAGTGATCCGCAGTACCACCGAAGAAAAAGAACTGCAGATAAAGAACCTGCAGGCTTTCTGGAAAAGGAATGAAGCAAAGAATGAAAATGAGTTAAAGAGATTAAAAGAGGTAGCGATCAATAACGGAAATCTCTTTGCACAGTTGATGGAAACTGTGAAATATTGTTCTCTAGGCCAGATCACACATGCCCTGTATGAAGTAGGAGGCCAGTATCGCCGAAACATGTAACCAGCAACTAGCAACCAGTAACCAGAATGGCCCGCATCAAACTTGACCTCCACCATATTTATAACAACAGTCGTGCAATTGATGATGCCCTGCAACAAGCCTTCGATGATGCGATCGATAAAAAGATAAGGGAAGTGGAGATCATTCCCGGCAAGGGCAGCGGACAACTTCGCAAAAAAGTAGAAAGGTTCTTACAACAACCGCATATCAAAAAGCAATACCACCGGATCGAAAATGACAGTAAGAATTTTGGAAGGTTGTTTGTTTATTTTAAATTTTAAAGAGATTTTTCGCAGCGGCCGCGACGGTTAAGAGTCGCAGCGTTCGTTGCTCCTTTGCGTACGTTGCGGGAAATATGTATAGACACTTCGCAAATGCTCAATAGAATTACAGAACCCTGAGGTGTGCGACGCAACAGGCGATGATAGTAGCAATACAGCCGGGCTCCACAGCTGTATTTTCATTATCTTCACAGCCACAAAAATTACAGGAAGGCCTGTGTCAACGATTTAACACCATTTCATTTTGCGCTTTACAGAATTTAATTTTCATCCCAACCTGCTCGAAGGAATTGAGGCATCTAATTACGAAACGGCTACACCTGTACAGGAACAGGTGATACCACCGATCATGGCCGGCAGAGATGTGATCGCATCGGCACAAACCGGTACGGGTAAGACGGCTGCTTTTTTATTACCGGTAATGAACCGGTTATTAGAAAACCATGTGGACGGTCAGGTGGGTGCATTGATCATCGTTCCTACCCGGGAACTCGCCATCCAGATCTCGCAACATATGGAAGGTCTTTCCTATTTCACTCATCTTAGTTCGATCGCCATTTATGGTGGCAACGATGCACAAAGTTTTGTGGCAGAGAAAAAAGCCCTGCAGAGGGGCGCCGATATTATTGTTTGCACTCCCGGTCGTATGATCGCCCACCTGAATATGGGTTATGTAAACTTAAAGGGTTTGCAGTTTTTGGTATTAGATGAAGCTGACCGCATGCTCGACATGGGTTTCCAGGATGATATTAATAAGATCATCAAAACACTTCCTGCTAAGCGTCAGAATTTATTGTTCTCTGCAACGATGCCCGGGAAAATAAGACAGTTGGCTAAAAAAATTCTTCATGAACCTGCAGAGATCAATATTGCTATTTCCAAACCACCGGAGAAGATCGTTCAAAAAGCTTTTGTGGTATATGAGCAACAGAAATTGCCCCTGATAAAACAGATACTGAGAACAACTTCTTCCAAAAGCACGTTGATCTTTTGCAGCCGCAAACAAACCGTGAAGCAGTTAACGAGAGAAATGAAACATGCTGGCTTTACCATCGGGGAGATCCACAGTGACCTGGAGCAATTGCAACGTGAAATAGTACTGAATGCATTTATCAATGGTCGCTTGCCGGTACTGGTAGCTACAGATATTTTAAGCCGCGGTATTGATATTGATACGATCGAGCTGGTGATCAATTATGATGTGCCCCATGATGGAGAAGATTATGTGCATCGTATCGGTCGCACGGCAAGGGCGGAAGGAGAAGGCACGGCATATACGATCATTGGAGAAAAAGAACAAGGCAAGTTTGCAATTATTGAGCAACTGTTGGGCAAGGAAGTAGAGAAAGCGGAACTGCCGAAAGAACTGGGAGCTGGTCCTTCCTATCATCCCAGAACCCGTTCAGGAAATAAAAGACCGCAAAGAAAATTCCAGGGGCATGCGCCGAAGAGGAGATAGACCACAGACCTGCCTGCCGGCAGGCAGGTCTTTTCAAATACGTTTTTACTATATGAAATATCGTTTAACATTTATTCTTTTCGCAGCCGCTTTCATTTACGGTTGCTCTCAAAGCAAGTATGCCGTTACGAATAAAAGCTATAAACAACAAGCAAAGGTTCTTGCCAAAACGTTGGCACAATACCCGGTGAAAGATTCAGTAAGATATACGACGGAATGGATAGGAACAACCAATTTTAATTTGCGTAAGCCAAATTTTATTATCATTCATCACACTGCGCAAAACAGTTGCGAACAAACATTGACAACGTTTACTACGGTCAAAAGTCAGGTAAGTGCTCATTATGTTATCTGCAAAGACGGCGCCATTCATCACATGCTGAATGATTACCTGCGGGCCTGGCAGGCAGGAGTGAGCAAGTGGGGCAATGCAACGGATATTAATTCATTGAGTATCGGAATTGAAATTGACAATAACGGTTTTGAACCATTCACAGAACAACAAATAACCAGTTTGCTTGGTTTGCTGGATCGTTTGAAAAGGGCCTACAGTATCCCGGCTGCCAATTTTATTGGTCATTCGGATATTGCTCCCGGAAGAAAAGTTGATCCCAATAAATATTTTCCCTGGCAAAAACTATCGCAAAACGGGTTTGGCTTATGGTACGATACGACCAATGTAAACGTACCTGTAGATTTTAATGCCATACAGGCATTACGCATTATCGGTTATAATATTAGTAATGAAAAAAATGCCATTCAATCATACAAACTTCATTTTGTGCAAAATGATTCAACGAAAACGATCAATGAAGGTGATAAAAAGATACTTTACGACCTGATGAAAAAATATCAGTGAAGTTCCCCGGCCGCTTCATGGTCATCATATTGGTCTCTCAACTTCAATAGTTCCTCTTTCATTTGAAGAAATATTTTTTGATATGCGGGAAGTTTAATAAGATTCTTTTGTTCCTGCGGATCCGTTTTCAGATCATATAACTCCCATTCATTTACAGGATAAAAATATATGAGTTTGTACCGCTCACCTCTTACACCGAGGTGTTGTAATACAGTATGGTCAGCTTTGTATTCATAAAAATGATAATAAAGGTTGTGCCTCGGTATGATCTTTTGTTTGCCGGTGATAGAAGGCACTAAACTTAACCCCTGCATAAAATCCGGAACTTTTATTCCGGCTGCATCCAGTATCGTAGGTGCATAATCGATCGTCTGTGTCATGTTGGTATTTACGGAATTCGTTTTGATATGACCCGGCCAGCGCATCAGCATAGGCGCCTGCATGGATACATCGTACATCCAGCGTTTGTCAAACCAGCCATTTTCACCAAGATACATTCCCTGATCGCCGGTATAAATGACCAATGTATTTTTTGTAAGATCGTTTTTATCGAGATAGTCCAGCACTCTTCCTATATTTTCATCAACAGAAGCTACACAGGCCATATAGTCCTGCATATACCATTGGTATTTATATTTCAGCAAGTCTTTGCCCTTTGGTCTAAGTTGCTGTAATAGTTTTCCTCTTTCTTCATAAATTTTTTTGATACTACTTCGGTCTGGTTCCGGGATGCGGTTGAAGATTGCGTTGTAATAAACAATATCTGTTGAATCAGGTTTCAGTTCCGGGATATCCATCAAATATTTGGGATCAACTTTCAGGTCGCTGCATAGCTTCATGTCGTGCAGGATGCTCATTGTTTGTAAACGCCAGGCTGTGCCATGACCGGCTGTATCAATATATAATGTAGTTGGTTCGGGAAATGTTTTACTATGAAATTGTTCGATGTATTTCAGCGGAGCTAAAAAATAACGGTGCGGAGCTTTGTGATGAAGGTGTAATAAAAAGGGTTTGCTCATGTCCCTGTTATCGAGCCATTTGATGGCTTCATCGGTGATGACATCCGTGGCATAGCCATGATAAGTACTTGTATCGCCCTTCATGGAAATAAGTCTTGGCTCAAAATATAATCCCTGCCCGGGTAAAATTTTCCAGTAATCAAAGCCGGTGGGATAAGATGCTAAATGCCATTTACCAACAATTGCAGTTTGATAACCGCCCTGTTGCATCAGCTTTGGCATGGTGATCCTTGATGAATCGAACCTGGTACGGTTATCCTTCATCCCATTTTTATGAGAATGCTGACCGGTGATCAGCGTAGCTCTTACCGGTCCGCAGATCGAATTGGAAACAAAATTCCGGGTGAACAACATTCCTTCTTTGGCAATACGGTCAATATTAGGAGTTTGGATAAATTTTTTATTATAGGCGCTGATAGCATCTGCATCATGATCATCACTCATGATATAGATGATATTGGGTCTTTGTTGTGCAAATGTGCTAACAGGAAAAAGCAAGAGTAGTATAAGCAGTCGCATGGTAAAATGTATGGCAACAAGGTACAAAATTTTACTCCTAACTTTAACAGGCTTAATAAAATGAAATTATATGGAGTTCGGAAGAGTACCGGAAAATGAATTGGATAAGATCGACTTTTCATTGCCCAAAGAACCGGCTTTCAATAAAAAGATTTTGTCCAAAGGACTCCTTTCGGAGAAAGGGAAGCCGGCAAAGAAACCCAAAGTTTATGTCGGCTGCGCCAAATGGGGGAGAACGGAATGGGTGGGAAAGATCTATCCGCCGAAAACAAAAGAAAAAGATTTTTTACAACATTATGTAGAGCATTATAATTCCATTGAACTGAATGCAACACATTATAAAGTATATGGCCCGGCAGGGATACAAAAATGGGCAGATAAAGCAGGTGACAGGGATTTTAAGTTTTGTCCTAAGATGTACCAGGGAGTCACACACCGGGGAAGCCTGAAAGGGAAAGATTTTATTACTACAGAATTTCTGAGAGGTATTGTGGCGTTTGAAAAACACCTCGGTCCCATCTTCGTACAGGTAAGTGATAGTTTTTCTCCCAACCGACGGAAAGAGTTGTTTGATTTTTTAGCTTCATTACCCAAGGACCTGCAATTCTTCCTGGAAGTCCGCCACCCGGATTGGTTTGCGAAAGCAGATATACAAAAGGAAATGTTTGAAACGCTTGCATCGCTGAATATGGGAGCGGTGATAACCGATACAGCAGGAAGAAGAGATTGTGCCCATATGCACCTGACTATCCCCAAAACTTTTATCCGCTATGTCGGTAATAGTTTGCACAAGACCGATTATACCCGGATTGATGCATGGATCAAAAGAATGAAATACTGGTTAGATCATGGATTGGAAGAACTTTATTTCTTTATGCACATGCATGATGAAGCCACTTCACCGGAGTTGACAGTTTACCTCGTTGATAAAATGAATGCAGCCTGCGGGTTGAATTTGATCAAGCCAAAGTTTTTCGACAATGCTTTAATAACAAAAACCTCGCAGCGTAAATTATTCAGCTAAGACCCGATCATTAATTCCTTAACAAGATTTTATCAATACATGCTCTGTTTTGCTGTGCAAACGGCTCTCCATTTGCATCTGATTCATGTTCTGAAAAACAAACAGCATGAAACTCATCAATTTTGTCAGTGCAGGAGCTTTTATCTTTTTCTCCGCTTTTGTAATGAAAAAACAAAATGCTGGGCAGGAATCATCCTTGTATGATACTAAATGGAAATTAAAGAAAATTCATATTGCCGATAGTGTGGAAGCTATAACAAATAAAGCTTTTATCAAATTCAACCAGGAAAAGAAAAGTGCGGGGGGAAATGGAGGCTGCAACAGTTTTGGAAGCAGCATAACTGTTGCAGGGAATACAGTCAGCTTTAAAAACATTTTTTCTACCAAAATGTATTGCGAAGGGATCCAGCAAACAGAAGATTCTTTCTTCAAACAATTGGAGAAAGTGAACAAGTTTAAGGTAAAGAATAAATCTTTGTTGTTGTATAAGGATAAAAATGTAGTGCTTGAGTTTGAATCAGAATAATCTCCCCTGTCCTCCCGGCCTTTGGAAAATACCCGTATCCAAATGCCAGTCTTCCGCATTCATGCCGTAAAGCTTTCCATATTTTTTATACTGTTGCGCCACCATTTGTGCAATACTTCCTTCACCCCGCATACGAACACCCCAACGGGTATCATTCACTTTCCCATCATGGCTTTGTTCTATATTGTGCCAAACCCTGTCTGCCCTGTCCGGAAAATTTTTATAAAGCCAGTCGTGAAATAAAAATTTGATGGCACCATTCAATCGTATAAAAGTATAAGCCGTAAATGTTGCACCATTATCTCTTGCGGCTTTCATGATCCTTTGCATTTCATGTTCATTCAATCCTGGGATCATCGGACCCATCATAATTCCCATCCGTACACCGGCAGAGCTTAATTCGTTTATTACTTTTAATTTTTGTTTAGCAGTAGTTGTTCTCGGCTCCATTATTCTTCTCAGGTCTTCATTGAATGAAGTAATAGAGACCATGGCCGAAACAATTTTCTTTTTCGCCATTTCCTGCAGCACATCTTTATCTTTCAGTATCCATGAGTTTTTAGTGAGTATCCCGACTGACTGGTTGAATTCATTACATACTTCCAGCAACCCTCTTGTCAGCCGGTACCTTTGTTCGGCGGGTTGATAACAATCCGTATTACCACTCAGCATAATAGGCGTCGCATCCCATTTTGGATGCATTAGGAATTTTCGCAGGAGTTG
>DATHDV010000099.1:0-4707 GCA_035318845.1 Chitinophagaceae bacterium | reverse complement strand
CATCAACATCCAAAACATTCGAGGCGTAAGCAACAGCCTGCGCATGATTGCCACCACTGATAGCAACCACTCCCCTTTTTCTTTCACCGGCAGACAAACTGAGTAACTTATTAAAAGCGCCGCGAACCTTAAATGAACCTGTTTTTTGAAAGAGCTCCAGTTTGACCCAGACATTTGTTCCCAAATATTTACTGAGTGTTTCGCTATGTTCAAGCGGAGTTCTTTTGATGTAAGGTTGAATGCGTTCCCGGGCTTCTTTGATAACAGTGATGTACATAACTGATTGGCAAGATTATTAGTTTAAATATTCCAACGTGTAGCTCGCCATAAATTCTTCCAATGTTTTGCCAAGTTTCATTTGCGACCGGGGAAGTTTAAGATCGGGGCTAAGGTCAGGAAGGAACTCCCTGATCTGGTCCTGGGTTGCATCCTCAGTGATCCGTAAGAATGTCCATGCGATACCGTCTTTTGAAACACCGATATCATAAGAACTGCCTGATATAATAGTTTCTTCGATCTTCATCTGCAAAAAAGATTCTGCGATACATTGATACTGGTCTTTTAGTTTTACTATTTGCAGGACCTCTCCTGCTTTAATGACCTGTATTTCGGCCACATCCAGGAATTTCATCTGTTCCTGGAAATATTGCACAAACCCTTCTTTCCCTCCCATCATCTCTATCAATACCGGGTTCATATAATTGGTATAGCTCTTCCAATCCCTGCGCTTGAATATCGCAATCATACTATCTTCAGAAGCATAAATATTCTTCCGCAGCAATGCAGAATCGACCTGGGCTTCTCCTGCGAAGCCGGATACGATCAGAAAAAAAAGGATAAAATATCGTTTCATATCCTTCAAAGATAGTAAAGACTACTTTCTTCGGAACGTTTGTGTAACTTTAGTGCAGAAGCATATTGCCTCACCAATTGATTTTATATGAGCGCCAAAGCTATTTTGCTTGCCTTATTCTCGTTTAGCAGTTTATATTCTTCCGGCCAGGCGAGATTAATAGCTACTACTACACAAAATAATTCCGACAGATCGGTGAGTATTTTTGCAAATAGCCAGGCTTATGCTGATTATACTCTTAAGATAACTTTTACTTCCCTGGACGGTTATACATCGAGATCGCTTTTCACTTCAAATATTGCATTAGTAACTGTTAGCCCCGGTTATGCAGAAGTGATCAAGTTGCTACCGGAGAATTCTGCCAGGAGTTTTTCTTATCAATTCAAATCACAATATTTTCCGGGCAGGGCTTTTCGCAGAATGCCGGACACTTCATTTCAATATTTATTGCCGGGCAGTACCGGCAATCATTTGCGTGTCAGTTCAGTTTCTTCAACTGTTTCTTTATTATCTCAAAAATTGGGAAGTCAATACCGGGGAACAGGATTTGTCTATAAGTTAAATGATACCATTTGCGCATCCCGGGCCGGCACTGTATTCGAATGCAGTGATACAGCGAAACTGGGAGAAAAGGGCGGAGTGATCTTTACCAGCGGCCGTAACAGGATAGCCATTGAGCACAGGGATGGTACTCTTGGGATTTATGGAATAACAGCTCCCATCCAATTATTGGTTAGTCCCGGTGATGTGGTTTTCCCCGGACAGCCTTTGGCTATTTTTAATAAAGAAAGTGAAAAGTACACCCTCTTATTTTCAACCTGCTATTTGGATGAAAAAAAATTATTAGCTGATAACAGTCCTGACAATAAACTCTATTTCATTTATATACCAACACATTTCTACGGGAATGAAAATGAGCCCTCAACTGTATTGCAGGTAAATAATGGATATACCGTTCAGCACCCGGTAAATATCATTGCTGCTGAAATGAGTAAGAAAGAGAAAAAGAAATTCGGGTATTGATTTTATCCCCTCTATCCGCCGGTCCCGTAGCTCTTCCTGCGGCTTTTCCCTGTGACGAGAACATACTTAAGACAACTGCCAAATATGTGAATTATGTAAATCTTTTTCATAATCATGTAACAATTATAAAACTACAGTTGCGGAATTTTATGGTATAAAAGATTGGTAGAAAGATATGAATTCGGATTTTTCTTTTTTCATGCAGTAACATAGCCGATCTAAGGCAGACAAAGCCCCGTTTTCGGGGCTTTGTTCATTCATGCATCATCTTCATATAACAAATAACGAAATTCAATAACTATCTATTCGAAACTAATTGTGCAACAGTTAAGACCTGGCCTGCCAGTAGCAATGCCAGTGAAGCCTTTTGACGAAGTTCTATTTCTGATTGAAGCCGGATCAGCGTTCTCTTACAAACCACAGCCTCTTTTTTAGTAAGGAATCTTCTATATCCGGCAGAATGTGCAGCAAGCATTGTAAGAAGAACGGTGGTTTCTATATTTTTAAGTTCAAGCATTGGTGGTCTGTTCTAAAGGTACAGAATACTCCTATAAGGCAATAGTCGTGCTGGGTTTGAGAAACCATCACTACTAAAACAGGAATAACGGCAGGAATAATCGTAACTCAGCCTTCTTAAACTAAACTGCGCAGGCAAAAAAGTTTTAGAACTAAGTAGTTTGTTTATTCGCTTTTGCCTGCCAGGCCCATTTAAAGACCTCTGCAGGGCTTTCGTTCCGGCTTTATGAAAAAATTTTACCTTCCCAAAAAAAATGATAGAGCAAACAGAACTGGTTGTTACCGAATGGCATTATCATCCACCGGAGAAACCGATCGGAGCAGATGAAAAATTATCCGGTTCCCTGTCCATGGATGTAATGCAAAAAAGGGCATCAACAAAAAAAGGGATCGCCTGCAGGTTCAGTTGTCGTTTCGCGATAGAAAGTGAAAACATTCTTGAATATGTGGCAGAAGACTCTTACGTTATTGACCTGCCCGATATCATAGATAAAAACGAACTCCGCATGATGATCAGGAATTCATATGCTAAATTCAAAGAGAAATTTGACCTGAGAAAATTAAGCACTGTACTCCGTGATAAATCATTAACCCCTTTGGATGAATCTAAAATTGATCTTGATGCTATACTTCCCCTGCTGGAATAAATAACAACTGCTGCAAAGGACCTAAGAAAGTTCGTATATTAATACAATTGCCGGGAAAACGGCAAGTTCTAAATCTCGATCATTTTTTCTTTCCGTCTTCCCGGCAAAAGATCATCTTAAAGAACCCTCGTCCTAGCTTATTTTGATTTCTTTCGTTGCTTTTACCTGTTTTTTGCTTTTAGGAATAGTCAATACCAAAACTCCATCTTCGTAGTGCGCATTAATGCTGTCATCCTTTGCATTATCAGGCAAACGGAATGATCTTGTAAATGAACTATGACTGTATTCCCTTCGGTTATATTGTCTTGCTTCATCTTCTTCAGTAGTTTCATATTTTGCTTCCCCGGTGATCGTAAGAACATCATCTTCTACATTTATTTTAAAACTGTCTTTTTTCATACCGGGAGCTACCACTTCAAGGGTATAAGATTTTTCATCTTCTGAAATATTAACTGCTGGTAAAGATTTGTCAAATGGTTTTAACCAACTCCGTCCAAACAGGTTATCCACGTCAAAGAATTCAGACATCCAGGGATCTGGCAGGTTTCTACCATTTGGTTTTTTAACTAGGGTGTTCATAATTACCTCCTTTTTAAAAATAATAGAAATTTTGTACCCTTGTTTGGCAACAATGTTTGGGCCAATCCGGAAAATTGTGCTTAAGTTTTTTGTGGAATAATATACTCCCCGATCCCCAAAATAATACCGGGTGATTTTGGCAACAGTTTTCAAAAAAAGCTTTTACAAAAACATGACAGCATGTTAAACCATTTAAAAATTTGTAGCTTTCTAAAAAAATAAAATGAAGATACCAGCTTCTCACAACCGGCTGATGCCGTATATGATCATCCCCGATGCATATAAATTCCTTGAATTCATGAAAAATGTTTTTGCTGTTACGGAACAGATCATTGTGCCCCGCAGTGAAGGGGTCATCATGCATGGTGAATTAAGGATCGGCGAATCTGTTATCATGTTTGCAGATACTACCGAACAGATCACTGCAAGACCCGCCGGCATTTTTATTTATGTAGACCATGTAGATGAAACGTATAAAAAGGCATTGGCTGCCGGAGCTGCTTCATTGATGGAACCCATGCAACAGCCCTATGGCTATACTTGTGGTTTTCACGATCCTTTCGGTAACGATTGGTGGCCGGTAGAGCCGCCAGCTGAATAAAAAGCAATCTATAGTTAGTTTCTTGAGAATGATATAAGTTGATTATTTTTACAAAAATTCACGTATGAACCTTTTTGTTGCCGGACTGCCTTATGATCTTGATGATGCCGAACTGGAAGAGATATTTGAAAAATTTGGAGTAGTTAAATCTGCTAAAGTAGCTATGGACAAGGAAACCGGGAAAAGCCGGGGATTTGGATTTGTAGAAATGCCCAATGATTCCGAAGCCAGAGAAGCTATTGATGGCCTGAATGATATTTCCCTGGGTAAAAAACCATTGGTTGTAAAGCAGGCAGAAGATCGCCAGGGCGGTGGTGGTTTCCGTGGTGGAAATAACCGGGGTGGCGGCGGCGGCGGATATAATCCAGGCGGCAGGGACCGGAACCGTTACTGATATCTTGCTTCATTAAATATTCCGGGGTTAAACTGATCTTTTGTATTTCGATCTCCCTTACTTATTTTATTGTTAATACGTTCCCCGGTATTTT
>DATHDV010000098.1:0-31526 GCA_035318845.1 Chitinophagaceae bacterium | reverse complement strand
TTTAGCTCCCAAACTTTTTTTTAATCTCAATATGTATGGTGGTATTAGGCTCCCCTTTAAGCAGCCTTATGTCAATCAGCGGTTTTTAGGATATGGCGATGTATTTATGCAGGGATATGAATATTATGTGGTTGATGGTGTGGCCGGTGGCTATGTGAAAAGTACTTTGACCAGGGAGATCGTGAATTTTGATATCAGGATACCTTATAAGAAAGGCAAGCTGCCCATACATATCCCGGTGAGAATTTTTGGAAAAGTATATGGCAATACCGGTTATGTTTACAATCCCCTGCCCGGAAATAATTCCCTTTCCAATAAAATGCTGTATTCCGGGGGCTTTGGAATTGACATTCTCAGCTTTTATGATGTTACCTTCAAACTGGAATACACTTTCAACCAGTTAGGACAAAACGGGTTATTTTTACAGCGTAAGACTATTTTCTGATAATTATGAAGGCAGCAATTTACAGCCGGGTCATGGAAGATGAACAGCGGAAAGATATCCAGCTATTCTTTGATGAATTGGCCAATCAAAAAATAAATCCCGTCATCTTTCAGCCTTTTTTCGAAGAGATAAAAGACAAGATCAATCTGCCTTCCAATACAACTACTTTTTCCCGTTCAGAAGATCTGACTGACGAAGTCGAATTTATTGTAAGCCTGGGTGGTGATGGAACATTGCTGGATACCATTACTCTTGTGCGGAATAAAAGGATCTCCATTATGGGCATCAACTTTGGCAGGTTGGGGTTTTTAGCCAGCATTGGCAGGGAAGAGGTCCAGAAAGCTGTAAAAGCCATGTCTCAACGGACCTATGTGGTAGATAAACGAACCCTGATCCACCTGGATGCGAGTATCGCAATGTTCGGTAATGTTCCCTATGCATTAAATGATTTTTCCATACATAAAAGGGATGTGGCGGCCATGATCAAGATCCATACTTACCTGAACGGTGAATTTTTAAACACCTATTGGGCCGACGGATTGATAGTTGCCACACCGACAGGGTCCACCGGTTATTCATTAAGCTGTAACGGGCCGGTTGTATTCCCGGATTCAGGGAGTTTTGTAATAACCCCTGTGGCGCCGCACAACCTGAATGTCCGCCCGATCATTGTGCCGGACAGCAATATCATTTCTTTTGAAATTGAAAGCCGCTCCGACCAGATCATCTGCGCCCTTGATTCCAGGAGGGAAGTGGTTAGCAAAGACGTACAACTGGCTATAAAAAAGGAAAGTTTTGACATCAATCTTGTCCGTTTAAGCGAGAATAATTTTCTGCAAACCCTGCGTAATAAACTGACCTGGGGCCTGGATAAACGCAATTAAAATGACGTTCCAATAAAAGAAAATCCTATTTTTAACGTTCTAATTTATTCTGACCAATATTTAACCTGTTATGACGAATAAGATTATTGCTGTAGCCGCCCTTTCCGTTGGAATTCTTTTTAATTGCAACAGCCTGAATGCCCAAAATGCAGTAACACAGGAAGGCGAGTTTGGATTTGGGATAGGAGCCGGTCATTATTTTGGAGATCTCAATACACGGGCCCGCCTGAACAGGGCCAAAATAGCAGGAACAATTTTTTTCCGTAAAAACATGGGCAATTATATTGCTGTCAGGATCGGTGCCACTTTTGCCCAATTAGGTTATTCCGACCAATACAATACTCACAATTCTTATATGTATTCCAGGAACCTCAGCTTCAATACCAAGGTTTGGGAACTGACATTACAGGGGGATTTTAATTTTTTCCGCTTTATGCCTGGTGAACCTGAATATAGTTTTACTCCTTATATCACACTTGGCGGCGGTGTTTTTAGTTTCGATCCTTATGCTTACCTGAAAGGAGAGAAAATACCTCTTCGGTCATTAGGTACAGAGGGACAGGGCAGCACTTTGTATCCGGACAGGAAGCAATACAGTTCGATGGCTGTCTGCATTCCATTTGGCGCAGGTGTAAAATATGCATTTAATGAAAAAATGAATATCGCATTCGAAGTGTTGTATCGCTATACTCTTACAGATTACCTGGATGATGTTAGCAAAACTTATGTTGATCCTTCTGTATTTCCCCTGAATCCTGACGGAAGTATTTCCAATGCTCAATTGTTACACGACAGGTCTTATGAAATAGGCGAACCAATCGGCATTCCCAATCGTGCAAGAGGTATGAGCAGGCAGAAGGACCATTTTGTTACCGCCATGATCCATCTTACTTTCAACCTGCAGTCCTATAAGTGTCCAACCGCCCAAAAATAGGCACTACTCTGAATTAATAGCAAGATCCACCCGGAAGGGGAATTGATAATATGCAATATTTGTATAATTTGCTATTAGGATTAAACCACGATAACAAGTAGATAGTCTATCGTTACAAACCATATTTAATAACCAAAAACTTATACTATGCGCCTGACCACCATTTTTTACAGCGCTGCAATAGCTGCTGTTTTCAATCTTACTGCTTCATTTACATCCATCAAATCATCCCGAACAAATAAAGCAGGGGATTGGTTTTTCCTGGAAGATAAAAATGTGGGCTTTGGGGTTGACCATGATGTGGTCCATTTTGGGAATTGGAAAGATGATGTTCGTCAGATTAAATTAAAGATCACCGATGGCCCACTGAAAATGTACAATATGAAAATTCATTTTGATAATGGAAGTACCCAGGATGTAGCTCTGCGTTTAAGATTTGCCCAGGGAAGTGAAAGCAGGATCATTGATATGGATGGCGGCTTGCGTCATCTTACAAAGATCGAATTCTGGTATGAAACAAAAGGGTTTGCGAGAGGAAGGGCAAGAGTGGCTGTTTGGGGAAGAAACTAAACTAACCGAAAATTAATTTCTGGTCTTTAAAAGAAATGCTCCTCCGGGAGCATTTCTCTATTAAAAACAAACAAGCTAAAATCTCTTTAACGAATAATACCTTTGTGTAACTGTTTTATGTCTCAACTATTGGAAAAAATAGATAAAAAACTTCTTCCACGCCACATTGCTATCATTATGGATGGCAACGGCAGGTGGGCAAAAGAGAAAGGTGAAGACCGTCTCTTTGGTCACTTTCATGGAGTGGAGAGTGTACGCAATATAGTGGAAGGTTGTGCGGAACTGGGAATAGAATATCTTACACTATATGCCTTTTCTACGGAAAACTGGGACCGGCCTGAATATGAAGTAGTCGGCCTGATGGAGTTGCTGGTCAACACAATCCGTAAAGAAGTGGAAAGCCTCAATAAAAATAATATCCGGCTTCATGTTATAGGTGATATGAGCATGCTCCCGGACTATGCCCGTAAAGAATTGAATGAAGCCCTTGAAATCACCAAAGACAATACTGGCCTGAACCTGATCATGGCATTGAGCTATAGCGGCCGCTGGGAATTGCTGAATGCGGTTAAAAACATAGCTTATGAAGTGAAGCAGGGAAGACTGAAGGTAGAAGGCATCGACCAGGATACCCTGCAGCAGTATTTATGCACAAGTGGTTTTCCCGACCCCGAACTGATGATCAGAACCAGCGGAGAGTACCGGATCAGCAATTTTTTATTGTACCAATTAGCCTATGCGGAACTCTATTTTACAAATGTCCGTTGGCCCGATTTCAGGAAAGAAAACCTTTATGAAGCTATTTTGGACTACCAAAACAGGGAAAGACGGTTTGGTAAAACCAGCGAGCAACTTGAGGAAGATCAACCAATCAGTAAATCATAATAGTCATACTGGTCATATCAGCCCCTGTAACTGATCTATTTGACATATATCACTTTTTTGACCTCATTTGACCTTATTCCCGAATTTCTTTAACAAAGACTTCAAATATTTACCGTTATTTTGCCGCCTCAATCCGGGAAAAGGACCTGTTAAGGCCGCCTGTATATTTCGACCTGCCTGCCGGCAGGCAGGTAATTATCGGGACTGACTGACTTTGAACAAATATTTATGCAACGAATTTTACTAAGGCTAAGTTTTACATTGGCGGCGGCGGTTTTTTCCGTACTTACTCTATCTGCACAAATTGAGGATACTGTAAAAAAACCTACATCACTCGACCCCAAACTACTTGAATGGGAAAATGCACGGATCCCAAAAGAATACACCATCGCCGAGGTAAAAATTACCGGCATCCACCATCTTGATACTTCCATCATTTTTTCTATTGCCAACCTGCAGCCCGGCGACAAATTCATGCACCCGGGTGAAGATATTTTTGCAAAATCCATAGCCAGTTTATGGCGGCAGAAATTTTTTGCCAATGTGCAGGTGTATGTTACAAAAGTGGAAGACAACAAAGTATGGATCGAATTAAATGTACTGGAACGACCCCGCCTGGGTAATTTCAAATTCGTGGGCATCAAAAAATCTGAAGAAGAAGATATACAGGCAAAGGTCAATCTTGCCAAACAGACCATCATTACTGAAAATACATTCCGGGAAATAAAAGAAAAGATCACCAAATTCTATACTGACAAAAGTTACCGGAATGTAACTGTTCGGATCGAGCAGGTAGATGATACTTCTTTTGTGAATTCAAAAGCCCTGACCATCTATATTGATAAGGGTAACAAAGTTCATATCAACGAGATCGAGTTTTATGGCAATGATAAAGTGGACGGGATGAAGCTGAAAAAGCAAATGAAGGGAACAAAGGAGATGAGTAAAATATCTCTTCACCGGGATAAAGGGATAACCCCGGGGCCCTATGGAGAAAAGACAAATTTGTCTTTCAGCGAATATATTAAAGACTGGGGTTTTCTGTCGGGAACCAAAACATTAACATTGCTTGATCCCTGGTTTCGTTTCAAACTAAGCGGCGGTAAATTCGATGCTAAAAAATTTGATGAGGATAAAGATAAGGTGCTGGATTATTATAACTCCATTGGATATCGTGATGCACAAATCGTTGACGATACCTCCTATTACACCAGGAAAGGCAATCTGAATATTGATTTCAAAGTAGACGAAGGCCGGAAATATTATTTCGGCAACATCACCTGGAAAGGCAACTCAAAATACTCCGATTCTATATTAAATGTGTTACTCGGGATCAACAAAGGGGATATTTATAACCTCGGTATTTTAAATAAACGCCTTGGTAAAGAAGCCAACCAGGAAGGCGGAGACATCAGCGGCTTATACATGGATGACGGTTACCTGTTCTTCAGGGTGGAACCAGTGGAAACTGCTGTTTATAACGACACCATCGATCATGAAATAAGAATTATAGAAGGCCCGCAGGCAAGAATTAAAAATGTTACGATCGCCGGTAATGAAAAAACAAAGGACTATGTAATACGCCGTGAATTAAGAACCATTCCCGGTGAATTGTTCAGTCGTGCTGACCTTATCCGCTCACAAAGAGAATTGGCCAACCTGCAATATTTTAACCAGGAAAAGATTGAACCGGGTGTTGTTCCCAATGCTGATGACGGCACTGTTGATATCAACTGGAAGCTGGAAGAAAAATCATCTGACCAACTGGAATTATCCGCAGGCTGGGGCGGTGGTGTGGGACTTACGGGAACGTTGGGTGTTACATTCAATAATTTTTCTATTCGCAACATCACAAAAAAATCTTCCTGGGATCCATTGCCTACGGGGGATGGTCAAAAACTAAGTTTACGGATTCAATCCAATGGCCGGCCCTATCGTTCACTCAGTGCTTCTTTTACTGAGCCATGGCTTGGCGGGAAAAAAAGAAATTCGCTGACCATCGGGATCAACAACAGCAGGTACTCCGCCGGATTTAATGGATATACAGTTGACAGGGCTGCAGCGGATACCCAATACCTGAAGACTACGGGTATTTCTGTTTCACTTGGCAAACAATTAAAATGGCCGGATGATTATTTCAGCCTGGTGTATTCGGTCAGCCTGACAACCTATAAGCTGAGTAACTACCCGATCTTTGATCAGAATTTTAAAACCGGCACTTCTAACAATATTAGTTTTAAAATTGCTTTGCAGCGGTCCTCTGTATTCGATCCGATATATCCAAAAAGCGGTTCCAACTTTATAGGAAGCGTTCAGCTCACACCGCCATATTCATTATTCAATAAAAATCTTGCTAACACAACAAACAAATATAAAAACCCTGAATACCATAAATGGAAATTCAATGCTGAATGGTATGTGCCGATTGGCAAGCCGCTGGGTGCAGATAAAAACCGCCAGTTTGTATTAAAGATGGCCGCCAAGTATGGATTTATGGGTCGTTATACGAAAAAACTTGATTTCTCACCCTTTGAACGCTTTCAACTGGGTGACGCCGGCTTAACCAATAATTTTGGATTACTGGGATATGATATCGTGGCACATCGCGGATACCCGGTTTATCAGTCATCTGATCCTACAGTAAATCCTGATGCGCAAAATGCCAGCCAGTTCTTTACGATTTTCAATAAGTATACATTGGAGATGCGTTTCCCGCTGATCACGAACCCAAGCAGCACCATTTATGCATTAACTTTCTTTGAAGCAGCGAATGGCTGGTATAATTATAAAGATTATAACCCATTCCGTCTCCGCAGGAGTGTTGGAGTAGGTATGCGTTTCTTCCTGCCTATGTTTGGTCTTCTTGGGTTTGATTATGGTATAGGACTTGACCGTCTTACACCCGGACAATCAGGATTGAAAGG
This sequence comes from Chitinophagaceae bacterium, assembly GCA_035318845.1. GTDB lineage: Bacteria > Bacteroidota > Bacteroidia > Chitinophagales > Chitinophagaceae > JJ008. The sequence continues at coordinate 24,884 of DATHDV010000098.1, read as the reverse complement.
GTCTTCAAGATTTACCTTTATGCTGGGGTATGAACCGGAATAGCAGAAATAAAATTTGAATGAACAAATTTTAAATCTTAAATCAGATCAATATGAAAAAAATAATACTCGTCGCCTGTTGTTTGTGGCTTGCCGCATTTACTGCACAGGCACAGAAATATGCCATCATTGATACCAGGTATATTTTAGACAGAATCCCGGATTATAAAACCGCCCAGCAACAACTGGATGAGATCGCTGCCAGCTGGCAAAAAGATATTGATGGCCGGCAGGCAGAATTGGATAATATGTATAAATCCTACGAGGCCGAACAGGTAATGCTGAGTGATGACCTGAAGAAAAAAAGAGAGGACCAGCTTTTCAACAAAGAAAAAGACCTGAGGGATCTGCAGCGCAAACGCTTTGGTTTTGAAGGCGATCTGTTTAAAAAAAGACAGGAACTCGTAAAGCCGATACAGGATAAAGTATATAATGCCGTACAGAAAATGGCTGTGCTGCGGGGCTATGATTTTGTGCTGGACAAAAGTGAGGGAATTACCATTATCTTTGCCGACCCTAAACTGGACAAGAGCGAAGATGTACTGAAAGAACTGGGGGTCAGGAATTAATTTCAAGGCTACTGGTGTTAAAAGAAACAAAACAACGCAACCAAATATTCTTAAACACAATCTCTAAAAAGCAAATAAAAAAATAATCCGCTTTGGTGAAGATTTGAAAAGTAAAAAAACACTCATGAAAAAATTGCATGCATTAATTGTAGTGGCAGGCCTGCTGATAGCCGGAAGTGCTTCTGCGCAAACCAAGATCGCTTATATCCGTATTGATGATATTGTTGGCGTGATGCCGGAACTGGCTCCCACAAAAATAAATATGGACTCTGTAGGTAACCAGTACCTTACAGATTCTATTATGCCAAGATTGAATTATGTGCAGGCAGAATACCAAAGGAAACTGCAGGAATATTCAGATACAACAAAACCAAAAAGTGTCAGAGAACAGATATTGAAAGATCTCCAGAACTACAAAGACGAACTGGATGGCGCCGATGAATTGATACAACAAGTACGGCAATTCAAACAGCAGGAACTTTTAAAGCCTTATTATGCTAAAGCTAAAAAAGCAATTGAACAGGTTGCCAAGGAAAAAGGATATACACATGTCCTTTCTTCAGATATTTTCTTAGTGGCTCCGGAAGCCGATGATATTTCATTACTCGTTCTGGCCAAATTGAATATCAAACTTCCAAACCAAAACCCGCCTGGAACCAAGCCGCCTGCTAAAACAGGAGGAAATTAAGAGACCAAAATTTGAATGACATATATGGTCCCGCTTTGTGCGGGACTTTTTTTGCCAATGAGTTAACAGCCAACCCTCCTTATTTTTGCAGGATGGCTTCACAAAATCCAATTGGTGTTTTTGATTCCGGGTACGGTGGTCTTACTGTGCTGAAAGAGATCATTGGCAAACTTCCCCAATACGATTTTATTTACCTGGGTGATAATGCAAGGTCGCCGTATGGGAACCGATCTTTTGATACTGTTTATCATTACACACTTCAATGTGTGCAATGGTTTTTTGAACAGGGATGTTCTCTCGTAATCCTGGCTTGTAATACGGCTTCTGCAAAAGCGTTAAGAACTATCCAGCAAAATGATTTACCCAAACTGGCAGCCGGTAAAAGAGTGTTGGGGGTGATTAGGCCGACAGCGGAGATCATTGGTACTTTTTCAGAAACAAAAAATGTCGGGATCCTGGCTACAAACGGAACAGTAGTATCGGAATCTTACCCAATGGAAATTGCTAAATTTTTTCCTGAATTGAATGTATTCCAGGAAGCTTGCCCCATGTGGGTACCATTGGTGGAGAATAATGAGCATCATACGCATGGTGCAGATTTTTTTGTGAAAAAAAACCTGCACAACATTTTTGTAAAAGGAGAGAAGATCGATGTGCTGTTACTGGCCTGCACACATTACCCATTGTTGCGGGAAAAAATAGAAGAGTATATGCCGGTTGGGGTAAAACTGATCTCGCAGGGTGAAATAGTGGCGGAAAGCCTGGCCAACTATTTACTACGCCACCCGGATATGGAACAACGCTGTAGTAAAAAAGGTCAGCGGGTATTTTATACCACGGACTCTACGGATGATTTTGACAGCCATGCCACTATTTTTTATGGCGAACCCATCAATTCCAAACATGTTGATTTGGGGGTTTAAGTATGCTGATTACCAGCCTCTTTAAAAACAGGGAAATTTCATACTTCATCCTTCTTACTTCTGACCTGCTTCCCTTACCTTTGCCGTCCTTTCACAAACAGCAAGTGTGGTGATTTGCTGGTGAAATTTGAAACAGGGTCCGTTCTCCCGGCCGCATTTCATAAAACGGAAAAAGAAATAAAACAATGAAACGTACATTCCAACCTCATCGTAAACGCCGTAAAACAGTTCATGGTTTTCGTAAACGCATGCAAACCGCCAATGGCCGCAAAGTATTAGCCAGTCGCCGTGCCAAAGGCCGGAAGAAACTGTCGGTTTCTGATGAGAGTAAATTAAAATAGTTTCTGTCCCGCCTATGGCGGGATTAGATCATTTAAATAGCTCCCTGATATCTCGGGGGGCTATTTTGTTTTTTAAAAATATCTGTGTAAATCTGTATAACCTGCCTGCGGGCAGGGAGGTCTATGGCCAAAAAACTTACACTGGGAAAAAATGAGCGGTTAAAAAGCCGTAAGCAAACAGAACTCCTGTTCAGTGAAGGGAAGAAATTTTCAATAACTCCGTTCAGGGTTCACTATTTATTCAATGAACCGGCAAGCCCGCCATTACAATTTGGAGTGGGTGTAAGCAATAAGAACTTTAAGAAAGCAGTTGACAGGAACAAAATTAAAAGAAGAGTAAGGGAAGCTTACCGCCTGCAAAAAATTACCCTTCACCAGAAAGTAAAAGAGAAAAAAGGACAGCTCAATTTGTTTTTTATCTATAATGGTAAAGAGATCCCGGAATTCAGCGGGATATTTGATACCATGAAAAAGATACTGGATAAACTTTGCCATATCATTGACTCCAAAAATTGAAAACCTTTCTCCGCATATTAAGCCTTCCCTTCATCCTCCTGATAAAGATCTACCAGTTGATCATTTCTCCCTGGCTGGGCCCAAAATGTCGTTATACGCCTACCTGCTCCCATTATGCAGCAGAGGCATTAAAAAAGCATGGAGTGATCAAAGGAATGTGGCTGGCGATAAAAAGAATTTCAAGATGTCATCCCTGGGGTGGCAGCGGGTATGACCCGGTGCCATAGTGAACATATAATTATTTCTTTCGTGTTCTGAAAATTAATTCTACTTTGTATTCCTGTTGCATATCAAAACCTCCTTTTTATTAACCTAAAACGTTTGACATGAGAAAGAATTTTTTTTCGCTGACCGTATTAGCTGTGACGGTTGTATTATCATCCTGCTCTTCCAAATCATCTTTTGATTCTGATGTACGGAAAATGGCAGACTATCGTTGTAAAGTGCAACAACTTGAAGCCAAAGATCCATCAGACCAAAAGGTTCAAAAAGAACTGGAAGATGTAAGAAAAGAAATGAATGACTACCGGGAAAAAATGGCTAAAAAATATGAGGAGAAAAAAGACGATAAGGCCATGAATGAAAAAGCCGATAAGATCATGGATGAGGTCATGGCAAAATGTAAATAAACCTGCATTCTAAACAAAAGTCATCCTGCTTCAAACGGGATGACTTTTGTATTATATACTTTCCAGGTTAGAATTGCTTAATACCTTTCAGCTACTTTCTTCCAGTCGATCACATTCCAGATCGCCGCAAGATAATCAGCCCTTTTGTTCTGATACTTCAGGTAATAGGCATGTTCCCACACATCCACACCTAAGAGAGGTACTCCTTTTGTTTCGGCTACATCCATTAAGGGATTGTCCTGGTTAGGTGTAGAAGTAATGTCCAGCTTGCCATCTTTTTTTATGATCAGCCATGCCCAACCACTGCCAAACCTGCCGATACCTGCAGCAGCAAATTTTGTTTTGAACTCATCAAAGGAGCCAAATGCTTCGTTGATAGCATCGGCAAGTTTTCCGGACGGAGCGCCCCCGGCATTAGCGGCCAGGCTGTTCCAGAAAAAGGTATGGTTCCAATGACCACCGGCATTGTTACGGACCGGCCCGCTGATGGAACCAGCCTGTGCAACCAATTCATCAAGCGTTTTATTTTCATGCTCCGTGCCGGCGATAGCTTTATTGAGGTTGTCAACATAAGCCTGGTGGTGTTTGCCATGATGTATCTGCATGGTCAGTGTGTCAATATGCGGCTCCAATGCATCATGTGCATAAGGAAGACCGGGTAATGTAAATGCCATAACTAATTACGTTTTAAATTGAAAATTGAAGTTTGATCCTTTTTAATGGGATAACAAATTTATTGCCTTATGTTGATTGTGACAGTAATTCTTCCCGATCTCGGAATTATTTTTTCAACCGGTTCAACTTTTTTCCTTTTTCGGTAAAAGTTTCCACCATACCTCTCGTTTCCATGTCAAGACGGACAGAGATAGTGTACCAGGGAACAGAACCTTTGAAGCCCGGCATCTTTTTCCGGATAGTTTTTACCACATCATCCGTGAGTTCTGTAAATGTTTTGCCTTTACTTCCTTTCAGACCCTGAAGAATAGCGGATTTTACCTGCTCATAAATAGCAGTATCAAACTTTCTTTCCGTTCCTGTAACAGGATGGGTGACGATCGTTTTTTTTGCTCCGATGGCTATCGGTTTGAGCTTTGTTGTCATTTCCTATCTTTTAGATTTAAAAAAATCTTTTATCAATGTAGCACATTCATCTTTCAGCACTCCCCTGATCAATTCTGTCTTAGGATGAAAAGGCCAGTTGGCGCCGGCTGTTTTTTTGTAGCCGTTCTTTTCATCATCTGCTCCATAAACAATTTTACCCAGTTTACTCCAGTAGATAGCGCCGGCACACATAAAACAGGGCTCCACGGTCACATATAAAGTTGCTTCCGGAATATATTTTGCACCAAGGAGGTTAAAAGCAGAAGTGAGAGCGATCATTTCTGCATGGGCTGTTGGATCATTAAGCTTTTCCACCATATTATGACCTCTTGCAATGATCTTCTCATTGATGACGACTAGGGCGCCAATAGGGATCTCATCATCTTCCAGCGCCTTCTTTGCTTCCTTCAATGCTTGCATCATATAATATTCATCGGTCATAAAACGAAATTACCCATTTTATTTCCGATGATCAGGCGGGCAAAAAGAAAAATTTCCGGCTCTGCAATAAGCCGGAAAGAAAATTGAAGTCGCGACCGTCGAAGAAACCGGTAATTACCGGTCCTTAATGATAGTTGTACTGCGTTCTGTTGTGTCCTTACCGGAGCCACCACGTAAAAGAGCAACAAGGATGATAAGAAGCACCGCACCACCAACGATCCATACCCAGGTTTGAGCGTACCATTCAGTAGTGGTTGTAGTCTCGGTAGTGGTTGTCTTGTTACTCGTGACCGTACTGTCCTGTGCCCATAAAAAAGTACTCATAAAGCTGAATAAAAAAACAACCCAAAGTCTGAAGATGATGTTGTTGCAAATCCTTTTCATAACTGTTGATTTAATGAATAATGAAATATCAAAGTAGTTCCGGAAGAATCGGGCCAGATTTAGTCATCTTTACAATGTTCTCTTCTACAGGCAACATGTGGAGTAGTTTCTACATTTTTCAATGGTTATCTGGACATAATCGTAAATTCATCAGCTAAAACCAGGTTATGATGATCGATGCATTACAGGCCCTGCGCCGGTATTTTGATTCAGGAATAACAAAAGGATTTGTTTTCCGGAAAGAGCAACTGAAAAAACTGAAAACATCCATCCTGAACCATGAACAGGATTTATATGATGCATTACATGCAGATCTCAAAAAAAGTCCTGAAGAGACCTGGGTCACTGAAACCGGCATGGTGATCGCTGAACTGAATGCAGCACTAAAGCACCTTCGCAACTGGATGGCCCCCGAAAGGGTTTCCACCAATCTTCTGAATTTACCTTCCGGCAGCAAAATTCTCAAAGAACCATTGGGTGTTGTACTGATCATTGGTCCCTGGAACTACCCGTTTCAATTATTGATCAATCCATTGATCGGCGCCGTTGCGGCGGGAAACTGTGTGGTATTGAAGCCAAGCGAATTTGCACCGGCCACAGATGCAATCATGAAAAAAATTATCGAAGAGGTTTTTCCCAAAGAATATATTTTATATGTACAGGGAGATGGGGCAACTGTGATCCCGGAGATGATGAACAATTTTACTTTCGATCATGTTTTTTATACCGGCAGTACACTTGTTGGAAAGATCATTTACAAAATGGCAGCAGAACGATTGGTTCCTGTAACACTGGAACTGGGAGGAAAAAGTCCCTGTATCGTTGAGAGCGATGCCAATATCAAAGTGGCGGCACGGCGTATAACCATGACCAAATTTTCCAATGCCGGACAAATGTGTGTGGCGCCGGATTATGTATTGGTGCATGGATCGGTGAAAGATAAATTAGTGGCAGCGATGAAAGAGAACATCCAGAAATTTTTTACCGGTAAACCGGAAGAAAGTTATAACTATGGAAAGATCATTAATGAAAGACAGTTCAACCGTATTGCCGGTTATTTATCCAATGGAAAAATAGTTTCCGGCGGCAGAACCGATAAAGAAAAATTATTCATTGAACCCACTATACTTACCGATGTTCCCCTGGATGCACCTGTAATGAGAGATGAGATATTCGGGCCCGTGCTTCCCATTATTTCTTTTAATACAGCCGGAGAGGCAAAGGCCGTGATCGATAAACACCCGAACCCGCTTTCTCTTTATATCTACACATCCAGCAAACAAAAAGAGAACGAGTGGCTGGAAGCCGTTCCTGCCGGTGGCAGTTGCATCAACAATTCAAGCTGGCACCTGACCAATCACAACCTGCCATTTGGTGGCCGGGGATTTAGCGGTACAGGATGTTATCATGGCAAATATTCATTTGAAACATTCAGTCATAAAAAAGCAGTGATGAAAACACCTACCTGGTTTGATCCCAATATCAAATACCCGCCGTTCAAAGGGAGATTGAAATTGTTTAAATGGGTGATCCGATGAGAAGACTAAAACGATTCCTGCTTGTTATTTTTATATTGCTGACCGCATTTGCAGGTTATGTATTATATGTAAACAGAAATTCAAAAAACATGACACTGAGACAAAAAGTTTTAAAAGCGATCTACCCGGCCTGGATGTGGTATGCAAAAATGCGGGGCAAAAATGTAACGGAACTAAAGAATGAACAAAAACAACCACCTGTTTCTTTTTATACATTGAAAGCGACCTTGAATAACGGAACAGCATTTGACTTTTCTTCATTAAAGGGCAAAAAAGTAATGCTGGTAAACACGGCCAGCAACTGTGGTTATACAGACCAATATGAGGCTTTACAAAAATTATCTGAAGAATATAAGGACAAGTTAATAGTCATTGGTTTCCCTGCCAATGATTTTAAGCAACAGGAAAAAGGATCGGATGAAGAGATCGCCCAATTCTGTAAACTGAATTTCGGCGTTACATTTCCATTAATGAAAAAAACGGTGGTGGTAAAAACAGCAGAACAAAACGAGGTCTTCAGGTGGCTTACTGATTCAACAAAGAATGGCTGGAACAACAAAGCGCCTTCCTGGAATTTTACAAAGTATATCGTTAATGAAGAAGGAGTTCTGACCAATTATTTTGGAGCATCCGTTTCCCCGGCAGGAAAAGATGTAATAAAGGTGATCGGGGGTAAATAGGATCCCGGCACTATTTTTACTGATCAAAATAAAACATGGGTTATGGAATACAATGATCTTATCGGCTGTATGGGGGTAGCACTTATCCTCTTTGCTTATTTTCTGAATACCTGTAAATACATAAAACAGGGAAAGCTTTTTTATGTGATGAATATTTTCGGCGCCGGGCTTGCTTGTTATGCTTCGGTGCTGATCAATTACCGGCCCTTTATCATTTTGGAAGGCACCTGGTTGCTGGTGTCTGTGTACGGGTTAATGAGAACAATGAGAATAAAAATGTCCTGATAAAACATTCTGTTTATGAACATCATCCTTGAACCTGTTGCATTGGTAAAGAATACCCGGACCGATCTATCCGATGATTATTGGGGAAGTGTTGTCAGCGAAATAGAACTGCTTCCGCATATTCCTGCTAAAGCATTCGATGGCATTGATGAATTCTCTCACCTCGAGATCGTTTTCCATTTTGATAAGTCGGACAAATCAAAAGCAGTTTTCTTTGGTCATCCACGCGGAAATAAAAACTGGCCGGAAGTGGGCATTTATGCGCAACGGAAAAGAGACCGGCCCAATGCTATCGGGATTACCATTGCGGAACTGGTGAAAAGAGAAGGCAATAAGATCTGGGTAAAATATTTAGATGCGATTGATGGAACACCCATCCTGGATATTAAACCGGTGATGAAAGAATTTTTACCAGCCGGGGAAATTCGTCAACCCAAATGGTCCGTTGAATTGATGAAAGAATATTGGAAGTAGAGTCGGGACGCTTATGCGGCCTGAATCATTCAGCAATCATAATCGTTTAAAAAACGCAGTATTCCGCATAAAATACTACAATAGTATAGTTGAAACCACACTCTCTGGAAGGGTTGCTCTTTTATTTTTATCAAAAAATATGTACTTCGAACCTGACGAGTTTTATCATGTTTACAACCGTGGGAATAACAAGCAGATTATTTTCTTTGATGAAAGAAATTATTTGTATTTTTTAAAAAAAGCCAGAGATCAGCTACTCCCTTTTTCCGATATCATAGCTTACTGCCTGATGCCAAACCATTTTCACTTTATACTCAGGGCTAATGATAATGGATTAAAGGAAAGGAATACATTCGGAGCTAAGCCAATGCAGGAGTTAGCTTACCGGATTGGCATCTTGCTAAGCAGCTATTCGCAGGCAATAAACAAACAGAATAAAACGACAGGTTCCTTATTTCAGCAGAAGACAAAAGCAAAAGTTTTAAGTGAAACAGATAACGGGGCAAGGATAGGTTATTTTGAGCAGTGTTTTCATTATATACACCAAAATCCTTCAGTCGCCAGAATAGTTAAGAATGTTGCATGCTGGCCTTATTCATCATACTTTGACTATATTGGATCAAGAGAAGGTACGTTATGCACCCAGAAAATATTTTATACTCTTACCGGATTAAGTGCAGAAGATATAGTGGCAAAAACAATAGAAAAAATTGATGAAAAGATTTTAGATAAACTCTTCTGAATTGTACGGTTCAGGCCGCTTTCAGCGTCCCGACCCTACGCCGGGCACTTCTCATGATAGTTCACTAACTCGATCGGGGTCTTTTCAAATTCAAATCCGCTATAGGTCATTATAATTTCATCAAACACTTCGTTTATCTCTTCTTCTGTCTTGAGTGTTACCAGCCTGTTGCGGAATTCTTTGATGTTGGGTAATCCTTTCAGGTAATTGGCATAATGCCGGCGCATTTCATTAATACCCACAACCGGGTTCTTCCATTCCACAGATCTTTGCAAATGCTTCCGGCAAACAGCGATCCTTTCTTCAATGCCGGGAGCAGGAAGATGTTCACCTGTTTTTATGAAATGTTTGATCTCGTTGAATATCCAGGGATAACCAATGGCGGCACGGCCGATCATAATGCCGTCAACACCATAACGATTCTTATACTCAACTGCTTTTTCAGGAGAATCAATATCGCCGTTACCAAAGATGGGGATACTGATCCTCGGATTGTTTTTCACTTTGCCGATCAATGTCCAGTCGGCTTCTCCTTTGTACATCTGTGTTCTTGTTCGGCCGTGAACAGCTAATGCCTTGATACCAACATCCTGCAAACGTTCCGCCACTTCTTCAATGTTTTTTGTTTTATCATCCCAGCCCAATCTTGTCTTAACGGTGACAGGCAATGATGTTGCTTTCACAACAGCCGATGTCAAGCGAACCATCAGGTCAATATCTTTCAATACACCGGCGCCGGCTCCTCTCAGCGCCACTTTTTTTACGGGGCAACCAAAATTGATGTCGAGCAGATCAGGATTCGTTACCTCAACGATCTTTGCGGCCAATGATAAACTTTCTTCATCACCACCAAAGATCTGGATACCGACAGGCCGTTCATAATCGAAGATGTCGAGTTTCTTACGGCTTTTGATAGCATCCCTGATCAAACCTTCGCTTGAAATAAATTCGGTGTACATCAGGTCGGCGCCACTATCCTTACACACAGCACGGAAAGGCGGGTCGCTTACATCTTCCATCGGAGCGAGAAGAAGCGGGAAATCCGGTAATTGTATATTTCCTATTCTGATCATATGAGTCTGAAGGCTAATTAATAATTATTAATTAATAATTATTAATTGCTGTTTACATTTGAGCCTGCAAATTTACAGTTTAATCGCCAGAGTTTATGTACGATAGCAATTCAAAAGGAATTTCTTATACCGCCGGTTTTTTTATGCTGATCGCTTTTGCAGTGGCCGCTTCTATTATGGCCGCCTTTATATGCATACCGATCTGGACGGGTATGACGGGACTGAGTTTTAAGGACCTTGAAAAAGGAATGAGTGACCCCGCCAACAGTAATGCGATAAAAGTCATTCAATCGGTAACAGTCATCATCGGTTTTTTATTGCCGGCCATTTTCACCGCTTATTTGCTGAACCGGAAGCCAATGGACCTGCTTGGGTTTTCCAGGAAAATTAACTGGAAACAAATAGGCATTGTATGCGCCATTATGATCTCTGCCATGTTCGTATCAGCCTTTCTTGCTTATGTGAATGGGATATTACCGGTGTCTGATTCCCTGAAACTGAGGTTTGATAAAATGGAAAATGATTACAATAAGCAGGTAGAAGCGATTATCGGGCTGAACAGTTTTGGCGAGTACATTCTTGCGATAATTATCATGGCTTTTTTGCCGGCCCTTTGCGAGGAAACTTTATTCCGGGGAGGGTTGCAGAATTTTTTAACCCGCTCTACTAAGATGCCCTGGCTGTCGATCATTATAGTAAGTATCTTGTTCAGCGTTCTCCATTTTTCATTTTATGGATTCCTGTCAAGAATGTTTCTCGGGGTAATACTTGGATTGCTTTACCAGTATTCAGGAAGGTTGTGGCTTAATATCATTGCTCATTTTTTCAATAATGCATTGGCTGTAACGATGATCTATGTGTTAAAGACCCAGGGAAAATCATTAAAAGAAGCTGTTGGAGATAATAGCGATTCTGGCTGGTGGGGCATCATTTTTTTACCCGCTGTCATAGGGCTTTTTATTGTATTCAGGAAAATTGCCGGAAAGCCAAAAGAACCGAAAAAAACAAATTTTGATTTTGAAAGGAATGAAGAACTGCGCAACACTCCATTCTATTAAACGATCCGCTCACCCATGGCATTTAACCGGCAAACATTCAGGACAAGAACATTAACGGCGATCATCTTTGTGGCTATCATGCTGACTGGCTTATTATGGAACCCATGGAGTTTTCTTGTTTTATTTTCCATTATTCATTTTGGCTGCTGGTGGGAATACCTGAAACTGGCAGCAAAAATACATAAGACTTCTTTCCATGCGTATACAAAACTCGGCTTGATGGTCATGGGCTATGGATTGATGTTGTTCTTTTGCGGGCCTGCTTATCATATCAGTAGTTATGGATTGAAAGAAAATATTTCACTGCCGGTATCAGCAGCAGGATTTGCTTTGTTGCTGATCGGTATTTTTCAGAAGAATACAATTAAGTTGAAAGCATTTGGAATGGCTGTGTTGGGGTTGGTTTATATTTCATTGTGTTGGGGACTGATGATGGATTTATACAATGGAGTTGAAATTCATCTTCATGATACAATGTATGTTGTTGCTGCCAGTAGTATTATACCCGTAACAATAGTGGCAGCAATATGGATCAATGATACGATGGCATATCTCATTGGTTCATTAATTGGCAAAACACCGCTCTCTAAAGTTTCACCTAAAAAAACATGGGAAGGAACCATCGGGGGAATAATTTTCTGTATCGTTCTTATGTATTTTCTTTGGGGACTTGCATATGATATTCATGATAAAACCTGGGACCTGATATTTGGCCTCATTGCAGCGATTGCTGCAATAACCGGAGTTTTCGGCGATTTACTGGAATCCAAACTCAAACGTATGGCAGATGTAAAAGATAGTGGCACATTAATGCCCGGTCATGGCGGTTTTTTAGATAGATTTGATTCATTGTTGCTGGCCATCCCATTTGTGTGGATATTTATAAAGCTGTTTATGGAATAAGCAGCTATTATTTTAATTACTTGTCATTTTACTATGCGGAAATTCGTCGTTATTCTATTCCTGGTTTTATCTTCATCATTATATGCGCAGGTAGACAGCAGTCAAAAAGGATGGGCAGCTACCTTTACCGTAGCCGCTATTCCCATTTCGCAGCCCGGCCTGGGCATACAACCCGGGATAGAATACCGGTTTAATGACCGCTTTAGTGTATTGGCAGAGATCACCATTCCTGTCAACAAAAAAAACAGCAAAGATTCTTCAGAACTGAATAAAAAATATCTCAGGTATAAAACGGAGATCCGCTACAATCTTTTTCCTAAAAGCAAAAAAGGTCATTATTATACAGGATTCCAGGTTTCCTCATCACAACGCAAGTTTACCAGTGTGGGTGGTTTTTATTATGACGAAAGGCACACGGACAGTGTTTATTATTATGATAGGGCATCCATCAACAGTCCGGTGACGACCGTGTCTGCTCAATTTGGTTCCATTATTACCAAAGGAAGGTTTGCCGTGGATGTATTTGCAGGTATCGGCGCCAGGTTCATCCATACTACCATCAGCAATATTGAAAACCCGGTAAGATCTGTCATTATGAGTGCTGATGGACTTCGTCTAACGGCCTCCTATTCCTATAAGGGCAATATCACTATGTTTCATTTTAACGGGGGCATCAGGTTCATGTGGCATTTCTATCAATTTAAGCATCCGGGGAAATGATAACCAATGATTGACTATTTTTGACCTTCAACAGGTATCGATGACCATTCATAAAGAAGGATTTAAGATCATTGCTGTAAGCGTCATTCTTTTTGGCGTTATCAACTTATCTTTTTTTTATTTTTTCAGCTATGCTTCTCCTTTTTTGGGAGCGGTCCTTTTTATAATCACACTGGCTTTCCTTTTATTCGTCATTTCTTTTTTCAGGATCCCTAAAAGAAAGCTGACCGTCCGTGAAGATGCCATCGTGGCTCCTGCCGATGGTAAAGTAGTGGCCATTGAAGAAGTGCAGGCCGATGAATATTTTACGGACCGCCGCATACAGGTCTCCATTTTTATGAGCCCTTTAAATGTGCATGTGAACCGCAACCCCGTTAGCGGCGACGTGGCCTATAGTCAATATCACAAAGGAAAATACCTGGTGGCCTGGCATCCCAAATCATCGACAGAGAATGAAAGACATTCTGTGGTTTACCGGAAAGAGGGAAAAGAAATTTTGGTAAAACAAATCGCCGGCGCTGTGGCAAAACGCATTATCAATTACCTGCAACCAGGACAAAAAGTAAAACAATCCGAAGAAATGGGATTTATCAAATTCGGCTCCAGGGTTGATCTGTTGTTGCCATTGGATGCAAAAGTGCAGGTAAAGATCGGGGACAAGCCAGAAGGAGGAGTGACCGTTATTGCTATATGGTAATGCGGCAAATAAGAAATAAGAAATGAGGAATAAGGAATGAGAAAAGCAGGTTTGTTGTTTTAGAATATCGTTTCCAATTCTTTTAATGAGTAAACAGTATAGGTAGGTTGTTTATCATTGATCGATACCGGTTCTTTTGTAAGATGATTGACATGAATTTGATCGATACCTGCATTCATGGCGCCTAATATATCTACTTCAATCGTATCACCGATCATGATGCTTTCTTTCTGCAAAGCCCCCGTTTTCTGAAAAGCATAATCAAATATTTCTTTATGCGGCTTCAGGCTGTTACTTGCTTCAGAAGTTATCACCTCTGTAAAATATGTATCAAGCCCCGAAGATTGTAATTTCCTGAGTTGCGTTTTTTCAAAACCATTGGTTATTAAATGAAGCCGGTAATTTTTCCCGGATAAATAATCAAGGATCTCTTTGGTATAAGGGAACAAGATCTTCCGGGTGGGCAGCAGGTCCAGGAAAATAACTCCCATCTCCCTTGCCAGCGGCTCGTTTGCAATTTTAAAATCGAGTAAGGTAAGCCACATTCTTTTCCAGCGCAGCTCATCCACTTTGATAAAGCCATTCCGGTACCGTTCCCAGAGTTTATCGTTGTGTACAAGATAGTTTTTATGGAAAAGATCAAAGTCGTTTACCCCTTTTGGTCCCAGTTGCATCGAATGATATAACTCCTCAAGGGTTTGACGGCTATTAGCTTCAAAGTCCCAAAGGGTATGGTCAAGATCAAAAAAGAGATGTTTGTATTTGCCCCCATCCCCTAAAGGGGGGTTATTCGACTTCATAATTGAACATTAGTTAAGTAATTTGCAAACTTAAATCAATAGTAAGAATGTTGTCCGATAAAGAAAACATCGTAAACACCCCTTTAGGGGATGGGGGTATGAATGTAATTGTCACCGGCGCTTCAAAAGGAATTGGTAAATCCATAGCTGAAATATTTGCGGCCAACGGCCATCATTTATTTCTATGCTCAAGAGGGGAGTTGACCTTGTATAAAACGGTCGAAGAGTTAATGACAAAATTCCCGGATGCTACGATAAAGGCAAAACCATTTGACCTTGGTAAAAAAGAAGAAGCGATCGCTTTCGGCAACTGGTGTTTATCTTTTGGAGTTCCTGGTATTTTGATAAACAATGCAGGCAGTTTTGAACCGGGCAGTGTTCATAACGAACCGGATGGTGTTTTAGAAAGCCAGGTGGCCGTCAATCTTTACAGTGCTTATCATGTTTCCCGGACCGTATTACCCAAAATGATCGAAAAGAGATCCGGTCATATTTTTAATATATGTTCCATTGCTTCACTTCATGCTTATGAAAATGGTGGCGCATACAGCGTCAGCAAATATGCCCTACATGGGTTCAGCAAGAATTTGCGGGAGGAAATGAAACCATTCAATATAAAAGTTACTTCTGTTTTCCCCGGCGCTGTGGCTACCGACACCTGGGGCGGTTTTGATAATACTTCTCATCGTATCATGGAAGCAGAGGACATTGCAAAAATGATCTATGCGGCCACCCGGCTATCGCCGGGCGCCTGCGTAGAAGATATTGTGATCAGACCGCAACTGGGAGACCTTTAAACCTTCCTTTAAAACAGTCATTCATCCATTAGTAATATTTAAAACGGCCTTTAACCGGGCTGTTTTATTTTTACTGTAAACTATAGCAGTTTCTGAAACCGGATCCAGGGAAATGAAAAAGATCTATACCATATTAATTTTTATTTTAACTCCATTCCTGTTAAGGTCACAGGTTGTTTTTAAAACAATTGTTCCGCTGCGACCGGTTGTAGCAGGTGAGTCATTCCAGGTGCAATACGTTTTCCAGGAAGCCGGAAAGATCACAAATTTTAAAGCTCCCCCCTTCGCTCATTTTCGTTTTGTCAGCGGGCCTAATCAATATAATGGCTCGGTCACAACTATTCACGGAATAAGGCCAAACAGGAATTTTGTTTATACCCTTGAGGCTATTAAGCCCGGTCGTTTTATGATCCCGGGCGCTGTTGCAACAGAGAATGGTAGGGCTATAAAAAGTAACGATGTTGTTTTAGAAGTGATCTCAAAAGAAAAGGCGGCGAAATTATATGACAGGAATGCTGCCGATAACTCAGATTATGTTTTGCGTCCCGGTGAGGATCCTTATGAAAAGATCAGGCAAAACCTTTTTCTCAAAGTAGCGGTTGACAGAACAAATTGTTTTGCCGGTGAACCCGTGCTGGCTATTTTCAAATTGTATTCACGGCTTGAATCCAATTCAGACATTGTAAAGAACCCGGGCTTTTATGGTTTTACCGTGTATGACATGGTAAACCTTTCGGATAAACAAATGAACACCGAAATGGTGAATGGAAAATTATTCGATGTTCATACGATCCGGAAGATGCAATTGTTCCCCTTGCAGGCAGGAACATTTTCCATAGATGCCATGGAGATAAAAAATAAAGTTGAATTCTCACATAGCATCGTCAATAAAAAAACAGAACAGGAAATTATTGAGGGCATGGCCGGTAACAACGATGAGGAAACTAAAAATGAAAATGTTGAAGTGTATGAAACCAGTATGCACACAGAACCGGTGGCTATTCATGTAAAGACGGTGCCTCTTAAAAATAAACCAGCGTCTTTTAACGGGGCCGTGGGAGCTTTTAGCATTTCTGCAGGCGCCGTGAAAAACAGGATAGCAAAGAATGAGGAAGGGGTTTTTGAAATTACCATCCGCGGCAATGGAAATTTTACACAGCTTAATGCTCCTGCCATCGACTGGCCGGATGGTATAGAAGGATTTGAACCGATAATCAGGGACTCGCTGGATAAAACACAATTTCCATTAGCGGGCAGCCGCACATTCCGGTATACATTTATTTGCAACAGGCCGGGGCTTTATCATTTACCCCCGGTGAATTTTTCTTTTTTTGATCCCCATAATAATACTTTTAAAACAGTTTCAACAACAGCTGAAGATGTTGAAATAAGTAATGAAGAAAAGAAAAATACAATAACAACAGAAAGAAAAGAATCAATTGCCGGCAAAAATGCCAGGGCCAGCCGGATAGCAGCAGGCATTGTTATTTTATTGGTCATAATTGTTTTAACCTATTGGATACTGCATAAGGATAAACCTGTGCAGGTTATTAAGAAAGAAGTAGCTACTCTTCCATCAGTTGATGAAATGTTGGCCCCTCCCGGGGATCTTATCCATGTTTCAGATAAAGAATTTTGTAGCGGTCTTCAACAGTCCATATGGAAATGGCTGGGGGTTCGCCTTGGCCTCGAAGGAAGTACGGGTAACAAAGAAATTCTTTTTTCCAAATTGAAACAAAGGGGAGTGAAGGATGAAATGATTGCCAACCTGCAAAAATTATTAACGGACTGTGAACTGGGTATGTTTACCGGCGCAGCCCTGGATATCAATAAAGACAAGATGCTGAAAGATGCAAAACAGGTGCTGGAAGACATCAACCTGTCTCTACTCTGAATATTTATATCCCACACCTCTTACCGAATGAAAGTATTTGGGATTGCGGCTGTCTGCTTCAAAGTACTTGCGGAAGTTGAGAATGAAGTTGTCGATCGTCCTGGTAGTTGGATAAACATTGTAGCCCCATACGGCCTGTAATATTTTTTCCCGCGGGACCACTTCATTTTTATTTTCGATCAGTAATTTCAGCAGCATGGTTTCTTTTTTGCTCAATTGAATTTTTTTACCGTTGGAAACGGTGGCTTCCTGGGCCTTGAAATCAATACTGTTATTGTCAAAAACATACACATCACCAACAGTTGACTTGTCCTGCATTTTCTTATTCTTATCAATCAGCTTTTGTACCCTTAGTAAAAGTTCTTCCAAATTAAAAGGCTTTGTCAGGTAATCATCGGCACCTTTTTTTAATCCCAATACCCTGTCAGCACTGCTGTTCTTGGCACTTAGGATCAGGATAGGCACTTCATTATTACTGATGCGGATGGTTTCTGTAACGTTAATGCCATCCATTTCCGGAAGCATGACATCCAGGATAATAAGATCGAAATATTCTCCCTGTAATGTTTTTATGGCAGAGGCACCATCATAAGCAGAGGTTACATCATAACCTTCAAGCTCCAGGTTTAGCTTGAGAGCTTCATGAAGATTTTCTTCATCTTCCACCAGTAAAACAGATGCTTTTTTTTCTGCCATAATCAGGTATGAAAAGTAACGGTGAAAATACTACCACTCGGTTTATTGTCCGTCACCGAAATGTCTGCATTGTGACCCCGGGCAATTCTACGGCAAAGATAAAGACCCAAACCTGTGCCCTGGGTTTTGCGGGTCGCTTCATTGCCAACACGGTAAAATTTTGAGAAGATCTTTTTCTTTTCCCTGTCAGGAATTCCGGGTCCTTCATCTTTGACCTGCAATTCTACTGCGCTTACCGAAGCACCCGACCTGATTTTTTTTAAACTAACGGATACGGAATTTTCTTTAGCCGAATATTTTAAAGCATTTTCCAGCAGGTTATTTACCAGCATTTGCAGCAATAGGGCATCACCTTTAACATCGGCATCAGCTTCTATATCCTCATTGATAATTCTTTCAGGAAAACGGTTCCTGAAACCATGGATACAATCCTTCATCAATGAAGAAAGGTCAAGTTCCTCTTTGGAAGGCTTATACCGGCGGCCCTCCAGTTGCGAAGAAATAAGAATATTATTGGTCAGGAAATCCAACCTCGAAGTTTCATCCAATGTGGTACGGATGATCTTTTTTTGTTTGCCGGGGTCAAGGTTATATTTCTGCAAGGTTTCCAGGTTGAGCTTTGCAACAGATATGGGTGTTTTTAATTCATGTGTGACGGCCATCATAAAATTCTGCTGTTGCTGCTGCAGGTAAAACTGCCTGCGAACAGAACGGTAAACAAAAGCGGCTCCAACCAGTATCACTAAAAAAAATGCACCTCCTTCTCCAAGGTATTTTGACTTATTCTTTCTGTGCGCAGCCGTAATTTTCTGAAGTTGCTGCCGGTATAAAACAGGAGTGCTGGCGCTGTCAACTGTTGAACGAAGATTGCTTATTTCAAAACGGCTCATCACTGTATTCTGTTTATTCAGTGAAATAAACCACCAGACAAGAGCTGCAACAATATATAATAACAGCATCCAGTAAATGAACGTGGTTCGACGAAGTCTTTTCCGGCTGACATCTGGCATGTTGCAAAGATGGTTTATTGTTTCTTTTCAATGCGAAGACCCACATTCAATACATTCTTCAAAGGATTTTCCCGCATGACTTGTTCAACAGTGAAAGTATAGTTACCGGCTTTTAGTGGTTCCGGATCACCCAATGAAATACGGTGTTCATAGATATCGTCCATTCCGGTGGCCCGCCAACCCTGGTCATCTGTGGCCAGGATGAGGTCTCTTCTTATTTTTCTTACACTGTCACTCCCGGGCAATTTTGCAGAAAGGGTTATATAAATATTGTTGTAGTTGTATTTATCATTATGCCGCAGGATCAAAAAAAGCTCATAAGGGGAAGAAGTGTCTTTAATAGTAAAGGTAAATGAAGGTCTAAAATCATTTTTCCAGCTATGCCCCGGAATGGCAACTGATTTTTCGTACAGGTCGATGGTAGTACAGGCAAGAAACAGGGCACAAGGAACAAGGAACAAGAAGAGTCGTTTTGTCCATTTCATTTCACAAAGATATATTTAAGGTTAAAGTCTTGTTCCTTGATTCTTGCACCTTGTACCTTTATAGAACATTCAGCACCTGTTCCTTTGCTTTTTCCAGTTCATCTTTCATCATCACTACGCATTTTTGAATAGTTGAATCATAGGCCTTGGAGCCGGTAGTGTTTATTTCACGGCCGATCTCCTGCAGCACAAATGAAAGTTTCTTTCCTTTCGCTTCTTCTTTTTCTGCCAGCAGCGATTTGAAATAATCACAATGATTTTTTAGCCTGACCTGTTCCTCGGTGATGTCAATTTTTTCTATGTAGTAAATAAGTTCCTGTTCCAGCCGGTTACCGTCATAGTTTTCTTTGCCTACATTCTCTTCCAGTAGTTTGGTAATTCCCTCCCGGATCTTTTGCTGGCGCAATGGCTCCAGTTTGATCACTTCTTCCTGTTGTTTTTCTATATTACCGATCCTCAGCTTCAGGTCCTGTTCCATCATAGCCCCTTCATTCAGCCGATGGTTATTCAGGTTTTCAATTGCCAGTTGCAAAACCTTCTGAAAATCTCCCCATTCCTGGTCAGACAGGGTCTCACTGCTGGGGGTGATGACCTCGGGAAGCTTTACGAGGGTGCTCAGGATATGCGAAGGATCCAGGTTGAGGGCAGCAGACAGCTCAGCAAGGGGTTTATAATAGGCTTTGGCCAGGTCGGTATTGATGGTAACAGGTTTGGCATTGCCGGTGTCCTTCAGGCTTATCATGCAATCCACACTTCCCCTCAGGAGTTTTTCCGAAAGCAGGCGGCGTATATCAAACTCAAATGGTTTTAAGATCGACGGCAATTTCAGTTGCAATTCAAATTGTTTCCCGTTGAGGGATTTGATATCAACAAGAAAGGTTTTATCCGCAACATTTTTTTCGGCTCTTCCAAAACCGGTCATTGATTTCAGCATGTACTTTTTTTTAGATCCCTGTAAAGGTATTTTAATTATTCAGAGAATGAATGATTTTATCAAAACCAATTAATGCGACTTATGAAAACTATCGGGGCAAATATGATTGGAGTAAAATATTGATGAATGAAAAAAACGATGATGATTAAATTTCTTAATACTCCCCTTTAGGGGGTGGGGGCGTAAAAAAAATCCCTCCGTAGTAAGCGGAGGGATAATATATGGATGGGTTAGTAAGTACGGGAAATAAATTTCCCGACACAATATTATAAATAATTTCTATCAACCAAAATTTTTTTTTGAATTATTTTATTAACATTTTGAACAAGGTTGTGGATAAGCGGGCATAAAAAATCTATTTTTTTGATCGGTTAAAACATGATCATGAAGCCCACCGCAATAATTTTTTTCTATACTTAAAATTTTGACCACTGCTGAAATGCTTGCCAGTCAATCGTTTCAGAAGAATACATTTTTAATGATCAATGCGTTTGTGATTAAAAATAATTTTCATCAGCATGCGATCATTGATGATTAATATGATGTAATCAATGCATTCAGCCATAAAAACCGGCGTAAAAATAATTTCTGTTAAAAGGCTGATAAGTGTATAAAATCAGTTGTTTTGGCAGATTTCTGCCATTTGCCATGTTATTACCTTTGGCAAAATTTATAATATGAAATTTGATAAACCGGTTCCGGTAACAACCATTGCCCAACTTATCGGCGCAGAAATAGCAGGAAATAAAAACGGGAATGCCACCGGCATTAATGAACTGCACAAGGTTGAAGAAGGCGACATCGCATTTGTCGATCATCCCAAATATTATGATACCTGCATTCATTCAGCAGCTACATTTATCATTATTAATAAAAGAACAGATTGCCCGGAAGGCAAAGCTTTGCTTATCGTTGATGAACCGTTTGAAGCGTATGTAAAGATCGTCGATCATTTCCGGCCATTCGCACCTTCTATGAAAATGATCAGTGATACTTCATGGGTTGGGGAAGGAACGACGATCATGCCCAATGCATATATCGGCAACCATGTTAGCATCGGCAACCATTGCATCATTCATCCCCATGTGACCATACTTGACCATTGTATTATCGGGAATAACGTAGTTATCCAGGCCGGCACGGTTATCGGCAGCGATGCTTTTTATTATAACAAGAAAACCAACCGGGATGTTCATTACAAAAAAATGAACAGTTGCGGCCGGGTTGTGATCGAAGATTGGGTGGAAATAGGCGCCAACTGCACCATTGACAGGGGCGTAAGCGGTGATACACTCATCAAAACAGGCAGCAAGATGGATAACCTGGTGCATATTGGTCATGATACGGTGGTAGGAAGAAATTGCCTGTTTGCAGGTCAAGTAGGTATTGCCGGGGCTACAACTATTGAAGACAACGTGATCCTTTGGGGACAGGTTGGCGTCAGCAAAACACTTACGATCGGAAAGGATGCTATTGTATATGCACAAAGCGGGGTAAAAGATTCCATTGCAGGCGGCAAAGTTTATTTCGGCTCACCTGTTGAAGAGGCGAAAGAAAAAATGAAAGAGTTTGTCTGGATAAAAAGGATACCGCAGTTGTGGGAGAAGGTAATGGGAAAGAAGGTTTGAGGTTTAATGGTTTCAAGTTGAATGTTCTTGCATTCAATAAAGGTTCTTCGATAGCAACGACTTCAAACCTTTAGACTTTGAACGTTAAACAATATTAATCCGGCAAATAATCATAGGGCAATAGGTCCGCTACATTTTTCCAGCTCCAGTAGCCCTGGTTTATCCAGTCTCTCTGGTCATAATAATAACCGTTCTCCATAATCACAATACCATCTCTAAGATCCACGTACGTGATCTGGATGCCTACATTTTTAGGAAACCCGTTTTGTTTAAGGTATTCCGGCTCCGGCTTCTTTTTGGTGTACGAGATCCTTATTTTCCGGGGATAATATATTTCTACATCTACTGCGCCGGTAAGGACCTGCTGAACAACCGTATCGATCCGAACACTATCCATTGTAATACTATCCCTTGTATATGTAATATTATTCCTGGTATACGTAATACTATCCCTTGTATATGTAATTAAGTTATAGTAACTGCTGTCATATACATTTGTGATCTTGGTAAAATTTTTATCATTTACATTTTCAAGCATATCAATTGCCCAGCCATCCTCTGCCAGGGTGCTGTCATAATAGCTTCGCATAAAATGCAGTTTGGAACCATAGTAGGCTTTTGCACGGGCAGCTGACCATACTTTTTTCAGGCTGTCATTTCCTTCCATTTCTGAATACAGGCAAAAACCACGGTAGGAGTTGATATTGGTATTGTAATAATAAACAAAGGAATCAAGATGGTAATGCAGATTATAGCCCAATGCATTATTGGCGATCTGAATCATATCGGTCGCCAGAACTTTCAGCTTATTGCTTCTTTTATAATAATAGAATTTTAATACTTCAGGATTCAGTAACACCGTTTGACCTGCATTAGGAGTAGCACCGATAAAATTTTTGGTAAAAAAATCTCCATATTTCTCCCAGCCATTCGTTACTTCATTGCTTGATTTCAGAACTACTTCACCGAGATTTTTTTCTTCTTTTATCATCACGATGTTCAGCTTTATGTTTTCACTCACCCGGATTATTTGTGTCTGGTAGCCGGTATACGTGATGATAAGGTCATATCCACCCGATTTTAGTGATAATGAAAATTCGCCCTGTTTATTGGTCACTGTACCCTGGGTTGTATTCTGGCAAAAAACGGAAGCCGCAGGCAAAGGTTCCCGGCTTGCTGAATCCAGGATGGTACCCGTAACAATAAACTGGGCATGACTGAAAAAAGAAAATCCGCAAAGAAGTGAAAGAAAAATTATACGAAGTTTTTGCATAGATAAATGATTACGGCTTAAAGATAGCACTTGCATTACTATGGTTGCACCGCGGCCTCCTCTAAATCTCCTCCGAAGGAGGAGACTTGGGAATTTTATGATAGTATAATAAGTTTTTTCTTTAGTGAACTTCCTAAGCCCCTCCTTGGAGGGGTTTGGGGAGGCTGTATTTTTCACAGGCTTTTTTAATCGTTTCCTCCAGCGGCGTGAAGGAAAACCCCGGAAGGGCTTTCAGTAATTTATCATTTTCAAACCAGGTCTTGCTTTGTGCCACCCGGGAACTTTCTTGTGTAAGCATTGGCTTTTTGCCGGTAAAAAATGATTTTATTTTTTCCAGCCGCCATGCCACATTCATCAACAAGGGAGTGGTATGCCTGCCAGGGCGTTTTTTCCCAAATGCATCTGCAATGGTATCCTGTATTTTTTTAAACGGCCATGTATCGCCATTTACTATATAGCGTTGCTCATTGATATTACTCTCCATCATCAGGACCGCCACCTTTGCTGCATCTTCCACATCCACAAAACCATTGATACCCGAAACATACCATTTGAATTCATCCAATACATTTTTAAAAATGGCAGAACTGCCGTTATTCCAGTCGCCGTAACCAAGAATTGTACTTGGATTTAATATGACCGCTTCCAGTCCTTCGCCAATACCCCGCCATACCTGCAGCTCAGCTTTGTATTTGCTTTTGGCATAATGAGTATTTACTTTGCTTTCTTCCCATTTCCTTTCTTCGTTTACATGACCACCGGCAGCCGATCTTCCCAGGGCTGCTACGGAACTGATATGCACCAGTCTTCTTATATTTTTTTCCAGCATTATGTTCACCACGTTAGCCGTGCCTTCCACATTTACCTGGTACATATTCCGGCGTTCTTTTTTTATAAAAGAAACAATAGCTGCGGAATGAATAACGGTATCAACGCCTTCCATCGCTTCGTCCAATGCCACCACATCCAGCACATCTCCCTCGATCCATTCTACCTTATCAAATATTTCTTTGGGTATCCAGAACGGAAGTTTGTTACTGCGGCGTATAGCTCTTACAGCATAACCTTTTTCTACCAGCTGTTTAATTATATAAGAACCAAGAAAACCCGTGCCGCCTGTTACCAGGACCATGCCCCCATCCCCTGAAGGGGGGGAAGAAGTATCTTGCTGAGATGAATATTCTTTTTGTATTTCGCTCAACGTAATCCTAATTTGTGTAAAGTGATTAACAAAATAATTATTATAATTCCCCTTTAGGGGTTAGGGGCATATTTATAATAGCCTTCCCCTGATTTCTTCCCCAATTTTCCTTCTTTCACTTTTTGTTGCTGAATGGATGATGGTCTTAATCTTTCCGGCTTATTCAATTGCTCATACACAGAACAACTGACCGCATAATTCACATCATTGCCGATCAGGTCCATTAATTTAAAGGGGCCCATTTTAAAACCAGTTGCTTCAAGCAACATATCCGTTTGCTCAAAAGAAGAAATATTTTCCTCTGCCAGCCGCAATGATTCAATATAATAAGGTCTTGCCACCCGGTTTACAATAAACCCCGGTGA
>DATHDV010000097.1:0-17836 GCA_035318845.1 Chitinophagaceae bacterium | reverse complement strand
CGACAGAAAACATAAATGAGCTTCCGGCCAGTTCGTCAGGAACCAGAACGCCATATGCCTCGGCTTCAGGGCCACGAATAAACGGGTAGCTCTGAATATATCCCCCGCTATAATAATCCATTAAATTAAGTGTGGCATTGCTTGCTTCATCGACTGCTGCGTCATCTGCAAGAAGAACATAGAAGACTACAATGTCGCCCGTGAACAGGTTATTATCGGGATCGCCAAGTTGAAGTGTGACGGGTTGGTTAATAAATGAGTAAATGGATGACCATTCATGACTATAATCCACCGGTAAAATTGGATTCATCTCATGATTCGGCGATCCTGTTTCTTTAACAACCAGGTCATTTTTTGATTTGGAACAGGAAGAGTCGGTAAAGACAATAATGGCAAAGATGCCAAGGTGAATGATTTTTTTCAAAAGGTATTTTTTTTAGATTTAAATGATAGAGTTTTTAAAACCGTTAATCTATTTACCTGTTAACATAGTAAGAAACAGTAAAAGAATGATCTAACTGTGCCAGGGTATTAATTCCGTCTACGGTGATGTCGGAGAACAGACTTATTGTCTTGTCGGTGTACTGGCCATCCAGTTCAACGATAGCAAACATAAATCGCTTTCCAACCAGGTCATCCGGAGCCTGCACATCATATAGATCAATATCATCGCAGGAAATAAGGTTGTAAGACTGAATGTCCCCGCCTGTATTGTAATCCTTTGTCGTAAGCGTTGCAGCACTTGCCGAGTTGATACCAAATCCGTCTGCAAAACGAACATAGAAGACTGCCGTTGCACCCGGAGATAAATTATGATTCGCATCACCAAGCTTAAGACTGATGGGCTGGTTAATAAACTGGAAAATAGATGACCCGTCTGTGCCGGCGTCCTCCGGTAAAATCGGATTTATATCATGTTTAGGCAATGCAGGTGTTTCTTTTTCTTTAGCAATTGTGTCATTTGTTGATTTGGAACAGGAAGAAACAGTAAGAGCAAAAATGGCAAACATGCCAAGGTGGATTAGTTTTTTCATTAGGTATTGATTTAAAGATTAAAAATGATAGCAACGCCAAAATACTCATTCTGTGTCCCTCAACAATAGTAAAAGTCACATGGAAGTGCAAAACAAAAAACAGATTTTAACTGGTATACCTAAGCATCTATCATTCGTTAAGAGATTACACCTAGTTCGTCTTATTTTTTAAAATAAAAAAAATCCCTCCCGTCTGCGACGGGAGGGATCCGGTTGAATTATCTTTTTATAAACTATTTATTGCTTTACGAATTTACCTACTGCCATTTCGCAATTGCTGCTGCAAACCAATTTCACCATATAAGTACCATTGGT
Source organism: Chitinophagaceae bacterium (assembly GCA_035318845.1). Taxonomy (GTDB): domain Bacteria; phylum Bacteroidota; class Bacteroidia; order Chitinophagales; family Chitinophagaceae; genus JJ008. Next base: position 16,487 of record DATHDV010000097.1, on the reverse strand, counting down.
CAGCCTGCTGATGTCAAGCGGGATCGTACTGCTGCCGGTTTCCACATTCAGCTGTTGCTGAATAACAGTTCTGCCGGCAATATCAGTAACGATCATTGTCACTTTATCCTTGCCCGGCGTTGCGATCAGCACATTCACGATGTTGCTGGCCGGGTTCGGGAATAAACCATCGATCATTAATGTAAGCGGCTTATTGCCTTTTATTAAAACAATATTGCTGAACTTGCTGTTGCCAGCAAAGTCCACCTGGCGGAGACGGTAATATTGCCTGCTGCCAATAATATTGTTATCTGCAAATACATAGTTCAGTTGTATACTGCTGTTGCCACCGGTAGCTTGTGAGTTTACAAAACCAAGCACGGTATAATTGATACCATCTGTTGAACGCTGCACTTCAAAGCCGCTGTTGTCCTGTTCACTGCTTGTTGTCCAGCGCAGTTGGTTTCGGCTGCCATCTTTATAACCACTAAAGTTGAGCAGGCTAATTGGTAATGGGTTCAGACTAGTTGAACCAATACCAAAATCGGAGAAGCCGGCCATACCTGTTCTTGACAAAACGGGATCAGACGGTGTACCTGATCCGGTAACATGTGTACCATCCTGTACCCACGGTGAACTGGGATCAACTCTTTTCAGCAATACTAATTGTGTTACATCTGAAATACCTGAAACTCCGGTTGCATTAAATGTTCCTGTATAATTTCCACCACTAAGGCCATCTCCCCCTGCCACTCTCCAGTAGCCATCGTTAGCAGTTTTGGTAACAAGAAGAGCGCCTTCAACTAAAGGAAGCCCGTTCGAACCGCCGGGAGAAGAGATCCATTGTGCAGTAAGTGTGCCTCCTGTGGCAGGCGCAACTGTAAAATTGATCGAAGCATTTCTTTTAAACGAAGCAACACCAACCGGGAAATCCCTGTTACCGGTTGTGGCGCTGATCCATCTTTTATAGGATCCATTGTACATATGCGAAGTGGCGCCTGTTGTCATTACTCCTGCCAAGGCTGCAGTTGAGGCATCAAGTCCCAGTGTAAGAGTGCTTCCACTAAGATTGATCCTACCGGTTGTAAATGTAAATGTCGGTGCTGTGCCTGCAGAAATGGTAAGATTACCTCCTGCCAATACCAATAAATGTGTGGCATCATCGTCATCCACAGTAAGTGAACTGAGAATTCTTGAGGGGACTATTTCAGGTCCCATGGTTCTTGAAACGGTTGTTGTTCTATAATATAACAGGGACTCTCCGCCCGTTCCAAGATTGAAAGTAAACGGCACATCAAATGTTCCTGCATTTGTCGGGGTTGTAGTATTGCCAATTTGAACGATGCCTGTAGTTGCAGCGCCATTGCCAATAGTGATCTTATTAGAATTTATAAGACTACCCGTGTATAACCTGATCGCTCCTACCGCAATATTAGGTGATGCGGGATCAATGGTTAGACCCATATCTGCCTGTATGGAGAAATTGGTCATGGGGGCGGTAACTGTTCCTGCGCCCGTGTATAGTAAAGGAGAAGTAGTGAGGAACCATACAAAATTGGAACTGGCGCCGGTATGTGTGAGTGTTCCGTTATTGGTCAATGTTGTTCCGTTAAAAAGGAAAACAGTATTTCCCGCGTTAAACGTAGTAGTTGCATTGATAGTGATATTAAGCGATATGTTATTATAGTTAAAAAGCGTGGTGCTCATAACTGCTGTATGACCGGCTGATGCATTATTTACAACTAAATTCGGTAACACTCCGCGCAAAGTATATGTCTTGGCTGCACCCGAAGATGCATTGCCGCATTGTAGTGTACCTCCGCTGATCCCGGCTATACCTGAACCAGCCTGGTTGCGATAATCTATTTGAGTAGCCCCGGTACTTGCTAATTGAAGAATTATAGTGCCGCCGGTCATGCTTATAACAGAAGTAAGGGATGTGCCCAGATCAAAACTGCCAAGGGTACTTGATGCATTACCAACCGTGCAAACAGTGATTACCGGTGAACCGGATTGAGTATAAGTAATAGCGTTGGTTGCAGAGTTTACACCAAATCTGCCTGTTGCATTGACAGCTCCACCTTCAACTATTATTGTACTCCCCGAACCGAATCCCATCGAATTGCCTGAACCTGTACCGATATTATAAGTACCTGAAGTAATTCTCAATAGACCCGACGTGGTAGGAGAACCGTTCTGCCCTGCAACAGCAAAGTTTGGATTGTTTAACCACAATCCTGCGGTAGCAGAAATTGTATAAGCAGCAGGTGTAAATACCCGGCCAGTCAATGTAAAGGTTCCTGATACTTTAAGTGTTCCATTTGTAAGGGTAAGGAAAGCCATCGGAGCACCATCCGTAGTAGTACCTTGCACACTAAAATTCGTTGGGTTTAGTTCAAGAATATTTGCATTGGACGTTCCTTTATTGATCGTCATTGTCCTGATATCTGTAGTTGCACCAGAACCTCCAAATGTATTATTAGTGGCACCGGTAAAAGTAATAGTTGCAGCTGCGGTATTCGCATTGGTGCTGAAATCAAGTATCCCATTATTAGTTAGATTCCCGGCTAAAGACAATAAATGAGTTGTCACTGTTCCAGTTGTGGCAGATTGGAAAGTTCCGCCTACGGCAATCGTTACATTAGCACCAACAGTTAAAGTGGATGCAATTGTTGAAAGATAATTTAATATGCCACTGGTGCCTTGTCCCACTGTCAGGTTAAGACAAACAGCGGTGGTAACATCAATAGTAACAGTTGCCCCGTTAACTATTGTAACATTATCAAATGCAGATGGCAACACTCCGCCAACCCATGTTGCAGTTGAACTCCAGAGACCACCTGCACCTGTAGATACAATAATTCCGGGAGCAGTTGTAGCCTGACTACCAGCGAGTATATTACTCATCCCACCTTCACTTACTGCAACAACTCTCCAAAAATAAGTTGTGCTTGGACTCAGCCCGCCTTGAACACTTGAAATTGCATTAGCAGCCGTTTTAGTAATAAAAGTATAATTCACGCCATCTGTTGAACGGTAAATAGCAAAGCCTGTCTCGTTTGATGAATTGTCAACCCAGTTCAATGTCATTCCAATTGGAGTAACGGCTGTAAATGATAATGCAGCCGGATCGGCCGGAACCGGCGGAGTCATAGAATAAATACGTCTTGAACCTTCAACGGGACTGTTCAGGTTTGCAATAGGTGTTGAGACGGGGTAAAGTTGTTGTGTGAACGGATTAGTTACCGAAGAAGTATTCGTTGCTGAAACGATACTCACCAAAAAATTATTCGCTGCCGCAGTAGAAAAACCGATCCCAAGATTCTCAGCATTTCCGGCTCCCTCTCCTGTGTGAGAGTTCCTGTTCATATTACCATACACACATTCTATCACACCAGTCGTTTCATACAATCGCACCTGGCTGGTCCCATCGTCTGTTGTGCCGTCGTATATGATGGTCATATTAAGGAACTCGATCACGAGAATCCTGTTTGGCGCAAAGCCAATGACTTTGTAATGTACTTTTCCTGCCGGCCCGGTTTTCAGATCTCCTCCGCATGAAGCGATCATGGGCGTAGTTGCTGTTCCCCCCGCAACGCTGTAAGCAGTACTGGCCACTGTTGTTCCTGTTGAGCTCAAACCTACAAATCCATTGGAAGTTGCATTGAACTGGGTATACCTGTTTCCCATCAACCAGAAATCAAAACCAATAGCTGTGTTTGCACCCGCTGCATCATCGGTACCGGCACCCACTATTTGTGTTGTGCCTGATGTCATGTCTGTGAATGTAGCGGATGTACCGGTTGTAAATGTGTAATTGGCTGAACTTTGTGCGTTCGCCATTGCTGCCATTACCACGGAAACCAGGAGTAAGTAAAATTTTCTCATAAAAGCAATTTTTTTGGTAATAAATTAAATAAGAACGGACCGGTTTTCGTAGCGATGGGAATTATAATAAAAAACAATGTTTAGTCCTCCGGTCCCGGGCGCCGGCTTAAAAGCTTTGATCAGTCTGTGATGATTTTCCCTGTCTTTACTTCAATAATCATTAATACAACTTATAGTTGTTTACACAACAGCTCAACAAGGGACTGGATAGAATTGAATTATAGGAAGGTTTGACTGCTAAATGTAAGGAGAATTAATTACCGGCCAAATTTAATATAAAGGTTTGGGGAAAACTTGAGGTAGGTTAAGAAAGGGTTGGTGATTAAGCTTACCTGGCAAGGATTTTCACCGAGCTGAAGTGTGGTTATCACCGCTAAATTCTGTTGTTTTTCTCTTCCGGTAATTTTATATCCGGGAACAAAGCTGATATCATCATAATTATAGATGCCAGCAACATCATATAGATACCGGTTTTTTTTATTGGACAGTCGCCGCCCTGGCAGGCAGAAATGATAAAATAATTCCGGATAGCCCAGCCAAGATTTAATGCAGTTATCAATAAATTGGTTCGCTTGGCTCCTGTTCTTTGTATAAAAGTACAGATGAGGAAAAATGCTGTCAGCAACAAATGAAAATAACCCGGCTTGCCGAAATTGGTTCCGGTAGATTCTACACCACTTACAGTGATGCTGCGGGATTCTATAAACACCCAGGGAGTAAAACAGGAAACAACTAATAAGGCAGCTGCTGCAAGGCTGATCCATTTCATGTAACGCATACTTGCAAGATAATTGATTTCCCTAACCCCCCACTAGCCACTAGCCACTAGCCATTAGCCATTAGCCATTAGCCATTCACAATTTAATCCCCAAGGTAAAACTCAGCACCCGGTGTTTGTTCTTATCATCTGCCTCGCTATTGCTACCACTTTGAAGTTTGGCAAGACCTAATCCATAATTCACGGATAAAACAGCTGACTTTGTTTCGATACCCAACAGGGCGTTGAGTCCGTAATCAAAACGTTTCATGATACCATAACCGGCTCCTTCTTCATAATCCAGTGTGGAGGGATCGTCATTGGACCATTCAATACTTTTTTCATTATGAAAAGCTATCCCTAAATATTTGCCATCAACTTTATTCTTGCCTGCTACACCAATACCAAGATAAGGTCCGGCACCTGCAAAAAATTTAACCGGCAAGGAAGGAGTTTTAAAAATAAAGTTGGCAGGGATCTCCACGTAATAAGGATTGCTTGTGGCCCTGTAATAAGTGGGATTGCTGACATCACCGGATTGCGTTTTGGAACCTTTGCCCGTAAAAATAATACCGGGTTGAAAAAAAAGAAATGGCGTCATTTTTATATCCCCGCTCAAACCAACCTGGAAACTGGTAAGCATTTTGGCATCATCTACTGTACCATCATTGGTAATACTTACATTGGCCAGGTTCAAACCTGCCCGCAGTACCTGGGAATGAACCGATAAGCAACTGAATAAAAGAAGAAATGCAGGAAATAATCTCGTTTTCATAAAAATACAGTTTGTTTCACCCCTCTTTTGCAAAAGTCCTGCCAGAATTCGATTCACCTGTATTAAAACTACCCCACTCCCCACTAGCCACTAGCTATTAGCCGTTAGCATTCACCATTCTACATCCCTATGGAAAAAAGAAAAAAATGCTGTCCTTCCCAGGTGGTAAGTGATTGATTTTTTTTCCCGCCCATGTCGGTAAAATTTTTCAATCCTACTTCTTTCAGTTGCTGAATTCTTTTTTCTGTATTCACACCAAAATAAGTGATGGCAGGAAAATCAAAATGTTTTGTCTGGTGCAGGCCGATGATCATCATGCCATCGGAAATGATAGCATGGGGATAAGGAGAAGCCTCCTGGTATTTTGAAGTAAACCCGAGTTTTTTCCAGAAAACGATGGATGCAGTAAGATCAGTGACCGGGTGACAGAATTCTCCAAATGCACCGCAAAGCTTATTGGGATATTCATCTGCTTTTGAAAAATCGGCGGGCTTCATATCGAGCAGCGTCGTTCCGGTTGGTTGTTTAAAGGCGCCGACGTTGGTAGCGAGCATGATATTAAATCCATCGGGACTTTTAAAATAATATCTTTTGATCGGATCGCCTTCTTTTGGCTTTTGGGTAAATACAATTCCGTCTTTCTCTAATTGTTCTGCTATTTTTTCTATCTCTGTTACGTAATAAGTAAGACCAATATAAGGTACAGCATCTTTCCTGAGCATGATGATCAGGCTGCCGTCACTTACCTGTGCCCAGGGAACAGGAAAAACATTGGAGCCTGTTTTTTGAAACCCTAATTTTTCATAGAACGCCACCGAAGAATCAAGCTCGGTTGTAGTGATATATACACAAGCCACTTCGCCCATCCGATAGCTATCGGATTTGGATTGAGAAAAACCGGTGGCTGCGATCAACATAAAAAAGAGGGCGATGATATAATTCTTTTTCATATAATAAATTTTACAATGTCCAATCAGGCTTTATTATAAACTTTTATCACGGGCTCCCTTATTACGGCTGCCTTATCTGTGCAGTAAAAATAAATAATATCAGCAATGGATTCTGCTGTTACCCATTTGCTGAAGTCGGCATCGGGCATACTGCTCCTGTTCTGTGGCGTATCGATCGTGGAAGGAACCAGCACACTGGTAACCACATTCGTTCCCTTTGCTTCATCATTCATTAATTCAGCCAACCGGAAAATAAGTGATTTGCTAAGACCATAAGCCAGCATGCCTTTGCTGTTATGCATGTCAAGTCCCGGCCTCGAACCTATCATAAAGATCCGGCCGCTACCCTGCTTCAGCATTTGCAGGAAAACAGGTCTTGCCATATTATAAGCTGTTTCAAAATTAAGTTTGTATTGTTTTTCAATATCCGAAGTTTTGGTATCTGCGATCTTTCCCATCGCAAAGCCTCCAACTGTTAATACGGCTACATCAATACTGCGATGCTTTTCCACCACGAGGTCAGCAAATTGCCGGGCTGCGTTTTCGTTGGTCAGGTCAACAACAGCTGTTTCAAAATTCTTACCCTGTGTACCGATGACAAGAGCATCATGGGGAATAAAAGTTCCAATAACAAAATAATTCTCCGCTAAAAATTTTTTAACCACGGCCTGGCCAAGGTTTCCGGAAGCGCCGGTTACGATAATTGTTTTCATGATCGCTGCTTATAACACGAATTTACAGAAAACAATTGCCGGTGGTAAAAAACAAATTTTCCGGTAGTGACCCACCCGATAGCTATCGGGTTTAAATTTGAACCACAAAGACACGAGTCACGGAGTAACACAAAGTAATCTTTGTGTCCCGATAGCTATCGGGATTGTGTCTTGGTGTCTTCGTGGTTTGTATTAACCCATATTCAAACTGAAACACTATGTGTTGCTGATTGTTTTGTAAATTACAGGGGCCAGGGCATCGTTTAACCATCTTTTTTCGTTTCGGAAAAGACATTTAGTACACACCGGTGAAAGAGGGAATTCTAATTGCTGTATTCTTACTGCTGACACAGCTTTTGCCGGCACAGATCTGTACCCGCCCCGGTCAAACACCTTCCTCTGCTATCCTGTTATGCAGTAATGAACCTGTTGTTCAATCAAGCGTTCCTCTTTGCGGACAGTTTAATATCCCGGTCCCATGTAATGATGGTGCACCACATCAAAATGCCAATCCCTATTGGTACAAAATTGGTTGTTATGGCAGCGGCACACTTGGTTTTGTGATCACCCCGGCTAATATCAATGATAATTATGACTGGCAATTGTTTGACATTACCGGACGTAACCCCGATGATGTATTTACAGCATCCGGTTTATATGTCGCCTGCAATTGGTGCCCCGACGGAGGTGAAACCGGCGCAACAATAAATGGAACAAGCGTAACGGTTTGCAGCATCCCGGGCTCGTTATTGTTCAGCGATATGCCTTTAATAACTGCCGGTCATGAATATCTTTTAATGGTGAGCAATCATAACGGGACACCCGATGGATACCAGTTGGTAATAACAGGTGGCAGCGCCGTTATCAGTGACCCGCTTGAACCACAACTATTGAGTGCCCGGCAAAGTTGTGATGGAACTAAACTGATCCTGAAACTGAACCGCGGCATGAAATGCAGCAGCCTTGCACCGAACGGATCTGATTTTACCATCAGCGGCGGATACATTATTACATCAGCCAGTTCAACCGGATGTGCCAGCAGCCCGGTCACTGATTCCATTATACTGACATTGAATGCGCCATTGATCAATGGTAATTATATTCTTACAGCTCAAAATGGTTCTGATGGGAATACGGTACTTGACATCTGCAACCGGGCCATATTACCCGGCCAGCAACTTGCATTTACTGTTGCGCCATTGCAACCAACCCCCATGGACAGTGTGCAGTTTAAAAAATGTTCACCTGTTTCTTTGAAATTGATCTTTAAAAAACCTATTCGATGCAGCTCCATTGAAACCGGGGGAAGTGATTTCAGGATCACAGGACCGCAACCGGTTTCTATCACCAATATAACAAGCAATTGCAATATCGTTTCCAATACATTTGAAATTACACTGAACCTTTCCACTCCTGTTTCAACAGGTGGTGTGTACCAGTTGAGCCTTGTCCGCGGATCAGATGGCAATACCATTATAGATGAATGCGGTTTGGAGACGCCTCCCTCCTTTCTGAATTTTACGGTGATAGATGCCGTGTCCGCTAACTTTACTTATTCAGTGAGATCATCCTGCAAATCAGATACTCTTTCTTTTTTCCATGATGGAAATAATGGTGTCAGCAACTGGACATGGGATTTTGATAACACATCAACAAGCGATCTTCAAAACCCGGTAAAAATATTTACTGATACTGGCAGGCACACAATCCGGCTGATCGTTAGCAATGGAGGTTGTGCTGATACATTAACAAAGGATATAAACCTGCAAAACAAAATTACTGCTGCTTTCATTGCACCTGCCGGTCTTTGCCCGGGCGATCCTGTTCAGCTTATCAATAAAAGCACGGGGAATATTGACAACTGGCAATGGAATTTAGGGAATGGCGTTACCAGCAACCTTTCAACGCCGGTTGCTTACCAGTATGCTATTAATGGAATAACGACCAATTATACAGTAAGACTTATTGCCGGCAACAGTCAATTCAACTGCAGGGATACGGCAACGCATACCATCATAGCATTGAAAAATTGTTATGCGGCCATACCATCTGCTTTTACACCTAATGGCGATGGATTGAATGATTACCTGTATCCTTTAAATGCTTCAAAGGCTGATGGAATGGAATTCAAAATTTACAACAAGATGGGGCAATTAGTTTTTCTTTCGACCAACACGTCTAAAAAATGGGATGGAAAGTTTTTGGGCGTCCCGCAGGATACAGGTCTGTTTGTATGGATGCTCAGCTACACACATCATGACACCGGGGAAAAGATCTTCCTGAAAGGAACCACTTTACTGATCCGGTGATGATGTCATATCCCGGCAGTGACTCAGTTTGAAAAAGGATTAATACAAACCACTAAGACACCAAGACACAATCCCGATAGCTATCGGGACACAAAGATTACTTTGTGTTACTCCGTGACTTTGTGCCTTTGTGGTTCAAATTTAAACCCGATAGCTATCGGGTGAGTCACTACCCATATCTTTTTTATTCTTTCTTTTATAATAAAAATAAAGCGGTATCCCCATGGCTGTAATTAATATCCCCAACAAGGAATTTACAACCGGTTGCCGGTGATGGATATAATTAGTTATATCGTTATAAACAGTGATGATGAGGAAGGCCGCCGTAAAGAAAATAAAGAGTAAGGTCACGAATGGATGAAGCCAGATTTTATAAGGCCTCTCTATATCAGGCATTTTTTTCCGCAGCATGAAGATCCCGACTGCGCCCATGCCATATGCGATCCAACTGATAAAGACCATCATATCTGCGAGCATGTCAAATGAACCGGAAACAATTAATACGCATATCCAGGCGCCATGCAGCCATAAGGCATTGCCCGGGGTTTGAAAACGCTTATGTTCCTTGCCGGTCCAGGGCAAAAAAACTTTATCTTTTCCCATTGCATAAGTAACTCTCGAGGTTGCCATCAGGTTCCCGTTAATGGAACCCAGTGTACAAATGACGATCATAGCAGCCACTGCGGCCTGGCCAATATTGCCCAGGGCAACTGCAATGGCGTCCGATGCTACTAAAGATGAGGCAGCAATTTTTTCAACCGGTAACACATAGAGGTAAGCCTGGTTAACCAATACATAAACTATGATACAAACAAACATTCCTGTAATTAAACTTTTGGGTATGTTTCTTTGCGGCTGTTTTATTTCCCCGGCAATAAAAGTAATATTGACCCAACCATCATAGGCAAAGAAAGCGCCTGTCATGGCGGCTATAATACCGCTTAACAACGCCCCTCCTTGTTTGGGATTTTCTGACTGGAAAAAATTTTGAAGAGACCCATGACCGAAAAAGAAAATACCAAATACAAGAGCAGCGATCACGGCTATTTTAAGAACAGTAGAAATAACCTGGAATGAACTTCCTGCTTTTACGCTACGGTAATTCAACCACGTTAAACTGCCGGTTAAAAATATCGCCAGGGATTTTACACCAAAGTTTTCTAAGGGGAAAAGGTTGCCAATAAAAGGTAAATGCCAGACAACAGATTGTTCGGTCACTGTATCAAACCTGGGCAACTGTAAAAAATAATCGGCATACTGTGCACAAACAAATGCAATAGCGGCCACACCGGTGGTATTCATGACCGAGAAAGCAGCCCACCCATACAAGTAGGCCACAAAATCACCAAACATTTTTCTGAAATACACATACAGGCCGCCGGTCTCGGGGATCATAGCGCCAAGTTCAGCATATACTAATGCGCCAAACAGCGAAAACAAACCCGCAATGATCCATACAATGGTAAGCCATATGGGTGAGCCTACTTGCCCGGCCATACTGGCCGGCTTCATAAATACACCCGAACCTATGATGCTACCGATTATAATGGAGGTGGCAGACCAAAAACCGATCTTCCTGGCAAGCGATGAAGTGGTGGACATAGTTAAGCAGGGAAGATAAGAAAATGGGATGAGCCTTTAGCTATTAGCTAACGGCTAAAGGCTAATAGCTTTCAGCGGCAACCCCGGATAACGATCTTCCGTTTTTCATAAGTTATATCTACCTTTAAATAAACTACGAAACTGTGCTAGTTCGCCGGCCCTTCAACCCGAGTATAATAAAGAGAAATTTCTTTCTCCGGCAGGCGATATTATTTCTGTTAGCTTTCAATGTTTCTTCTTTAATTGTCAATGCCCAAAATTGCCCGCCCAATATTGATTTTGAACAGGGCAATTTCAGCGGATGGACTTGCTATACTGGTACAGGAAATGCATCCGGTGGTCAAAATATGCTTAACCTTTCCCCTTCAGGAGGCCCGGTTCCTGACAGGCACACTTTGTTTACTGCAAACTCCGGCGAAGTGGATCCTTTTGGAGGTTTCTCGGTCAATTGTCCTAATGGAAGTGGTTATTCTATCCGCTTAGGTAATAGCCAGGCAGGCGGCGAGGCCGAAGGAATATCTTATGAGTTTGTGATCCCTGCGGATCAGCCTGTGTACTCACTTATTTATCATTATGCCGTGGTATTCCAGGATCCAAACCACCAGGAATATGAACAACCAAGGATGGTTACTGAAATTACAAATGTTACAGACAATACAATTATTACATGTGCCTCTTTTACTTTTATTCCTTATGGTTCCATACTCCCGGGTTTCTATGAATCACCTAACCCAATTGATAATACACCTGTTTGGTGCAAGGATTGGTCGGCGGTCTCCATTAATTTAGATGGCATGGCAGGAAAAACGATCCGTCTCTTTTTTAAAACTTCGGATTGTACTTTCCGGAGGCATTTTGGATATGCTTATATTGATGTGAACTCTGAATGCAGCAGCGAATTTACCGGCGCCACTTATTGTCCTGATGATACAGCTGTGAATGTTACTGCTCCTTACGGATACCAAAATTATACCTGGTTCAACAGCACATTCACACAGATTTTGGGAACAACGCAAACCATTCATTTCAGTCCGCCTCCTCCGCCGGGAACTATTCTGGCAGTTGAGCTGGTCCCTTATGACGGTTATGGTTGCCTCGATACTTTGTATGCCAATATGGTGGATACGTTGAAACTCAAAGCCAATGCAGGACCTGATGTTCTCTCCTGCAACAATAACCCGGCATATATAGGTGCGATCCCCAAGCCCGGCGTTAATTATTCATGGAGCCCGGCTACAGGGTTGTCAAACCCAAATATCTCAAACCCAAGGGCAGGTCCAATTGTTACTACCGAATATGAACTCACGGTAAGGAGTGATGGTGGTGGTTGTGTTAATAAGGATACTGTTATTGTAAAGGCTTCGGTCATTGACGATTCATTGCAGTTGACCGGCAAATCTCTTTTCTGCATTAATACAGGAGACAGTGCCGTGTTAACAGTGCAGCCAACAAACAATATACAATGGTACAGGAATGGTAATCAAATTCCGGGAGCCAACCAGGTCAAGTATAAAGTAAATCAATCAGGCATATATTATGCAGAACTCAGGAACAGCGATGGCTGCATCATTTCAACAAGATCAGAAGAAATTGTGATCGAGTCGCCGCGTCCGGGCATCACTTATCCATTGCAATATGCAATTATTAATATTCCTGCAGAACTACAGGCAAGAACTTTTGGCGTTTCTGTGTTATGGGATCCAGCCACCTATCTTAATAATCCAGCGATTGCCGACCCTTTATTTACCGCATCTGCAGAACTTGAACAGTTATACGAGATCAGTATAAAAACGGCTGCCGGGTGCACAACAGTGGATAATCAATTAGTAAAAGTCATTAAAGAAGTAAAAGTATATGTGCCCACAGCTTTTACACCAGACAATAATGGTTTGAATGATTATATTAAACCCATCATGCTTGGCATCAAAGAATTAAAATACTTCCGGATCTATAACCGCGGCGGCCAACTTGTATATGATTATCATCCTAATGAGCAAGGCTGGGATGGTAAGATCGGAGGTCTGTTACAATCAACAGGAGTATATGTATGGATGTTCCAGGGACTAGGCTGGGATAAAAAAATGTATACTCAAAAAGGAACGCTTGCTTTGATCAGGTAGAACTCGTGAATGGTGAATGGTCAATGGTGAATTCCTCCTGCACAAGAAATTATCTTTCTTTTCGTTCTTAATTTATATGCGATCAATTTTCTTTTTTATTTCTTTTTTCATCCCCATTTTTCTTTTCAGCCAGTTTAATATTATTAGTTTAAAGCTGACTGATACAACAAAAAATATTTTCTATATTGGATATGATAATCCAATAAGAGTTTCGGGAAAAGGGATTTCGGGTAATTACCAGGTAGAGATATCGGGAGCCGCGGGTTCTTTATACAAAGACAAAGAAAATTTTAATCAATACTTTGTCCGGGTCGTTGCTCCGGGTATGTGCTCAATAACAATAAAGCAAAATGGCAAGAAGGTTTTTTACGAAGAATTTAATGCTGAAATACTTGCTGACCCTGTTGCCACATTATCTGGTATAAGAGATACAACTGTTAGCAGGAACAGAATACTTCTTAATCCATTTCTTTCAGTAGTTATTCCAAACTGTTTCTATCAACATAACATACGGATATCATCGTTTAGGGCAACTTTCATTAATGCCGGAGACAGTATTCCAACAATTGCAGGCGGGAATCTTTTATCACAAGAGCAATTGGGCCTGGTAAAAGAAGCGGAGCCAGGTAGCAAGATCAATTTTGAAGATATCAGGGGAAATGGTCCTGATGGCCGTACAAGGAAACTACCTCCTTTTTGGATAAAAATTAAATAGGAATGCTCGTGCACTTTCTCATTCCTTATTTATACATCTCCTCTTTCAACCCCTTCACCCTCTCATCAGCCAAATACTCATCAAACTCCATCAACCTGTCAATAATACCATTCGGTGTTAATTCGATCACCCGGTTGGCAACGGTTTGCATGAATGTATGGTCATGACTGGTCAATAAAACAATGCCTTTATAATCGGTGCATTGCTCATTGAAGCTCTGGATACTTTCCAGGTCGAGGTGATTGGTAGGCTGATCCAATAAAATAACATTTGGATTCTGCAACATCATCCGGCTGATCATGCAACGAACTTTTTCGCCGCCACTTAAAACATTTGTTTTCTTCAGCACATCATCGCCGCTGAATAACATTTTACCTAAAAATCCCCGGAGGAATGGCTCATCTACATCCTTAACATGATCGGGAACGTATTGACGCAGCCAATCCATCAGGTTATCCTGCCCGGTAAAAAATTCGCTGTTTTCCTGCGGAAGATATGCATGCGTAACAGTGCTGCCCCATTCATAAGAACCACTGTCAGGAATATCATTTGCAGTGATAATATTAAAGAAAGCAGTAACGGCCAATGGGTCACGGCTCAGTAATGCAATTTTATCTCCTTTATTAACCGTGAACGTTACATCTTTGAACAATACCCTGCCATCCGTTGTTTTTTTCAGTTTATCTACATTCAATATCTGGTTGCCCACTTCTCTTAACTGCTGGAAAATAATGCCGGGATATTTCCTGTAACTCGGTTCAATTTCATCGATCGTTAATTTCTCCAATGCTTTTTTCCTCGATGTTGCCTGTTTGCTCTTTGATGCATTGGCGCTGAAGCGGGCAATGAAATCGATCAATGCCTGTCGCTTCTCTTCTGTTTTCTTATTCTTATCACCGATCTGGCGGGCCATCAACTGGCTGCTTTCATACCAGAAAGTATAGTTGCCGGTGAATATTTTTATTTTCTGCCGGTCCACATCGGCCACATGCGTACATACTGCATCGAGGAAGTGACGGTCGTGACTCACGACCAACACGATGTTCTCATAATCGGCTAAAAAATTTTCGAGCCAGCTGATGGTTTCAATATCGAGACCGTTAGTCGGTTCATCCAATAATAAAATATCCGGGTTGCCAAACAGGGCTTGTGCAAGCAATACCCTTACTTTTAAATTGGAAGGAATGTCTTTCATCAGCGACTGGTGCATTTCTTCCTTTACTCCCAATTCACTCAAGAAAGTGGCTGCATCGCTCTCTGCTGTATAACCACCCATTTCACCAAATTCATGTTCCAGTTCACCAGCCCGCATACCATCTTCTTCGGTGAAATCAGCCAATGCATAAATAGTTTCTCTTTCTTTGGCTATCGCCCATAATTTACTGTGCCCCATCATCACCGTATTCAAAACCGTTTGTTCATCGAACTGGAATTGGTTTTGATTCAACACGGCCAGTCTTTCGCCGGGAGTTATTTCTACGGTGCCTTTATTGGGTTCTATTTCCCCGCTCAATATTTTTAATAAGGTACTCTTGCCGGCGCCATTGGCCCCGATCACCCCATAACAATTGCCCTTGGTGAAATTAAGATTCACTTCTTCAAACAAAACCCTTTTGCCATAGGCTAATTTCAGGTCCTTTACACTGATCATGTACTTTTTTTTGAGGTTGCAAAGGTAAAGGAATCAGGGCTTTTTCCGAAGAGAAGATGAAACAAAATGCTGAACCTGCTTATATTTTAAGTTGCTGCCATTTTATTCCCCTTGTCAAATAGTTTTACTAACAGAAGACCTGCAACAAATCCGCCAATATGTGCTGCATAGGCAATACCGCCTCCACCTTCTTCACCACCCAGCATGCCCAGCCCGCTGATGACCTGGAACACGATCCAGATACCCAGCGCAACGAATGCCGGGACTTCTGTAATACCCCTGCCCACAAATACCCTTACTCTTTTATTGGGGAATAATAATATGTAACCACCCAATACTCCAGATATAGCTCCCGAAGCTCCGAGGCTTGGTATCATATTAGAAGAACCGGAGATAAAAACATGACTAAGTGAGGCAATAATGCCGCAAACAAGGTAGAAAATAAGATAGCGGCTATGACCCTGCCGGTTTTCAATATTATCGCCGAAGATCCATAAGAACAACATGTTTCCCCCAAGATGTGCCCAGCTTCCATGCATAAACATTGAAGTGAGCAGGGTGAAATAAACAGGAACCGGTGTGGGCTGAAGCCCGTGAGTAGCAATATCATGACCTGTAAGGATTTCCGCTGGTACTGTTGAAAAAGCGTAGGTAAAATGGTCATTGCTTCCCATTCCCTGCAAAAAAATAAACACCAGGATGTTAACAGCGATCAATATATAATTGACTATGGGAGTTATTTGCCTGTCTGAATCATCATCACCGATGGGTAACATAGTTATTACATTTAGATAATTGGGAATACAAAGATCGGGCCTCTGTGAAAAGACCGCTTAAAATATAAGAAATTCTGCCTTTCAGCGTTGTAATTATTACCTGTATGCATATGAAATTGTATCCCATCCACCACAAAAAAATACTGTTATGAAATTCCTGCTTACAGGTATGGCCTCATTCCTTTGCGTGGTTTTATATTCGCAAAAAAACTTCACCCTTTATTTTGACTTTAATAAGTATGATCTTACCCC
>DATHDV010000096.1:0-9352 GCA_035318845.1 Chitinophagaceae bacterium | reverse complement strand
TATTGCTGGTCTTTGAAGATTTCATGTATTACTGGCTTCACCGGGTCGATCATGTATGCCGTTTGTTCTGGGCCACCCATGTTACACATCATTCTTCCCCGCAATTCAACCTGACGGTAGGCTTCCGTTCATCCGTGATGGAGCCGCTGTATCGTTTTGTATATTTTATCCCGATCGCCTTATGCGGGTTTCAGCCTATTGACATTGCGTTTATCTATGCGGCCACGCAAACATGGGGCATACTGGTTCATACTGAAAAAATAAACAAGGCCGGTTGGCTTGAATATTTTTTGGTCACACCATCACATCACCGGGTGCATCATGGTTCCAATCCAAAATATTTGGATAAGAATATGGGCATGTTCCTCATTATCTGGGATAAGTTGTTTGGTACTTTTCAACCGGAATTGCCGGCAGAAGAATATCAGCCCATCAAATATGGTCTTACCAAACCTTTGGAAAAAGAGGACCCCGTTAATCTTATTACCCATGAATGGAAAAATATCGGGAAAGACCTTCGTAAAAAAGGATTGACCTTTAAACAACGCTGGAACTATCTTTTTGGCCCGCCCGGCTGGAGCCATGATGGCAGCACGAATACCAGTGATGAGTTGAGAAAAATGGAAAAAGAAAGCTGACTTTAATCACCGGGAAATCTGCCCCGCTGCCCGTAACTTTGCCCCGCTTTACACAGTTCATAGTTGATCGTTCATGGTTCTTGAAAGAACCAAAGCCATGAACCATGAACCATGAACCCTATAAAAAACAACTAAGAACTATGAACCTCTTCGAGCAACAATCTAACGAATTCGTTCCCCGCCACATCGGACCCAATGAACAGGACACGAAAAGAATGCTGAAGAAGATCGGTGCTAAAAGTGTAGATGAACTGATCACCCAAACTGTTCCTGCATCCATCCGCATGAGCAAACCGCTGGATCTTCCTTCAGCCATGAGTGAACATGAATACCTGAAACATATCAAAGAGATCTCGTTCAGGAATAAAGTCTTTTCCAATTATATCGGGCAGGGATATTATGGCACCATTATTCCTTCCGTGATATTGAGAAATGTTTTTGAAAACCCGGGATGGTACACCCAATACACTCCTTACCAGGCAGAGATCTCGCAGGGACGTTTGGAAAGCCTGTTGAATTTTCAAACCATGGTGAGCGACCTGACCGCATTACCCATCGCCAATGCTTCTTTACTGGATGAAGCAACAGCAGCAGCCGAAGCAATGACCATGTTCTTCAATACACTCAACAAACAGGATCATATTGAGCGGCCAAAATTCTTTGTTGACCGGGAAATTTTCCCGCAAACAAAAGATGTAATAAGAACAAGGGCTACTCCCATCGGGATCGAGATCGTGGAAGCTGATTATAAAACAGCGGTAATCGATGCTACTTATTTTGGAGCTATTGTTCAATACCCGAATGACAAAGGTTCAATAGAAGATTATACAAATTTTATTGCTGCAGCACATGCAGCCGGTGCATTTGTTGTCATGGCAACCGATCTGTTAGCATTGACATTATTAACTCCCCCCGGCGAACTCGGTGCCGATGTGGCCGTTGGTTCCGCACAACGTTTTGGCGTACCATTGGGTTATGGCGGACCGCATGCAGCTTTCTTTGCAGCCAAAGATGATTTTAAAAGAAGCATACCCGGCCGTATCATCGGTATCAGCATAGATGCACAGGGCAACAGGGCTTTGCGAATGGCATTGCAAACAAGAGAACAACATATCAAAAGAGAAAAAGCCACTTCCAATATTTGCACGGCACAGGCATTGCTGGCCAATATGGCGGCGATGTATGCCGTTTATCACGGCCCGGACGGATTGAAGAACATTGCCACAAGAGTTGCCTTGCTTACACAGACCGTAGCAGGAGCTATTAAGGAAAGAGGCTTTGAATTAGTATCCAATAATTTCTTTGATACGATCGTCATAAAAACAAAGGACCTGGCTGCTATTAAAGCAAAGGCAGAACGTCAACTTATTAACCTTCGCTATATTGATAAAAACCATATCGGTATCTCAGCGGATGAAACAACCGATGTTAGTGACCTGTATGACCTGATCAATTGTTTTGAAAATGACAAAGACCCGGTGGCTTTTGATATTCGCCACGATGCTGAACTGCATCATATCCCTTCCGCATTAGCAAGAACATCTTCTTATTTAACTCATCCTGTTTTCAATACCCACCGCAGTGAAAGCCAGATGATGCGTTATATCAAACAACTGGAGAATAAAGATCTTTCCCTGAATACGTCGATGATCTCTCTTGGAAGTTGTACAATGAAGCTGAATGCCGCATCTGAAATGATGCCGCTTAGCTGGAGACAATGGAGCATGATGCATCCTTTTGCCCCGGCCAATCAAACAGAAGGTTATAAATATGTTATTGATGAATTGAGTAAATACCTCTGCGAGATAACTGCATTCGATGCCTGTAGCCTGCAACCCAATAGCGGGGCGCAGGGTGAATATGCCGGTCTGTTAACGATCAAAGCCTATCACGAAGCGAATGGTGATCATCATCGTAACGTAATGCTGATCCCTATCTCTGCACATGGGACTAATCCTGCATCAGCAGTCATGGCAGGGATGAAAGTGGTTGTTGTGAAAGCACTTGATAACGGTTACATCGATGCAGAAGACCTGAAAGCAAAAGCTACGCAATACAGCAAAGAACTTGCCGGTATCATGATCACTTACCCGAGTACTTATGGAGTATATGAAGAAACAGTAATAGAAATTACCGAGATCGTTCACCAGCATGGCGGGCAGGTGTATATGGATGGCGCCAATATGAATGCACAGGTGGGATTAACTGCACCCGGTTTGATCGGTGCTGATGTTTGCCATTTGAATTTGCATAAAACATTTTCTATTCCTCATGGTGGTGGCGGGCCTGGCATGGGACCGATTTGTGTGAAGGATCACTTAGCGAAACATTTACCCGGCCATGTAGAGAATGGAAGCAGCCATGCAGTTTCTGCTGCGCCCTATGGCTCGGCATCTATACTTCTTATCAGCTATGGCTATATAAGAATGTTAGGGAACGAAGGCGTGAAAGCTGCTACTGAATATGCCATCCTCAATGCCAATTATATGCGGGCAAGGTTAAAAGGACAATATGATATTTTATACACCAACCACAACGGGGAATGTGCCCATGAATTTATTGTTGATCTAAGACCATTTAAAAAATCAGCCGAAGTGGAAGCAGAAGATGTGGCAAAACGTTTGATCGATTATGGTTTTCATGCACCTACTATGAGTTTCCCCGTTCCCGGGACGATCATGATCGAGCCAACAGAAAGTGAAGACAAGGCCGAACTCGACCGTTTCTGCGATGCCCTACTTTCTATCCGTGAAGAAATAAAAGCAATTGAAGAAGGGAAAGCGGATAAAAAAGATAATGCATTGAAAAATGCACCGCATACACAGTTTGTGATCACCGCTGATGAATGGAAGCATAGCTACTCAAGACAGGAAGCTGCTTTTCCATTGTATTATGTTACCCAAAATAAATTCTGGCCTGCTGTGGCAAGAGTGAACAATACACATGGCGACAGGAATCTAATATGTACCTGTGAACCGATAGAATCTTACATGGAAGCAGAAGCGTGAATGGTGAATAGTGAATGGTCAATAGAGGGAGTCTCCGAAAATTGACCATTCACCATTCACTATTCACTAATAGCTGCTGCCGATCCCTTGTACAAATGTTCCGCTTGTATTATAGGTATTGATCGTACCGTTTTCGCCTGTCGTACCTCCCATCTCCACGATCATGGTCTTGGCGTTATTTTTTATTTGAAAATTACCTGCGGAAGCGCTGACTGAAAGCCTTACCCGCTCATCCCCGTTATAATTGTTTATATAAAAATCACCATTCCCGCTACTGGTTTGTGTAAGCTTAACGGCGGTATAACCGGAAGAATTATAAAGCGCCAGGAAACCTCCTGCGCTGCTGTTGCATTGCATGGTAGCGCGGCTGTTTCCATCACTGTTACTTATATAAAGATTGCCACCGCTGTCATCATTGCACATGGTCACGGTTCTTTTACCGGAAGGATTATAAATTCCTAAATAACCTCCCCCTCCATCGTTGGAACTGGTAAGCCGAATCATTTCCTGCCCTTTGCCATCTTCTAATGATAAAAAACCTTCATTATTGGTAGTATAGGTGAGATTCACCAGTTTCTTTCCATCTGTATTGTATGTTTTAATGACTCCTTTGCCGGCATCCTGGTTCATAACAGCCAGTACATTACCATAAGAATCCACAACTTCAAATCTTTTGGCTTGAATTACATCCGGAACAGTTTTGGGACTTCGGAATGCCATAAAGATGGTTGCAAAGGAAGCGATCATTAAGACAAGGATCATTTTATAACGGCGATTAGTAGCCTCGAGCTTTTGGAGACGCATTTCAATTGTATTCATATTTATTTATTTAGGCAGAAAAATTACTCATAAAATATTAAATAAGCCAATTTTTGGTCCCCGGGATAATATTTTGACACCCCTTTGATGGATAAGGCCTGAAAAAACCACATTTTTAATTCCCACGGTTCCGGTCTTAAACCCTTACCTTTACGCCCTTTAAACAATAACACAAATACAATGAGCGACAAAAACCAGGGTACCGTTAAGTTTTTCAACCGTGAAAAAGGATTCGGCTTTATTAAGCATGATGACTCTAACAAAGAGACTTTTGTTCATTCCAGCGGCCTGATTGACCAGGTAAACGAAGGTGACAAAGTGGAATTTGACCTGCAGGAAGGCAAAAAAGGCATGAATGCTGTGAATGTTAAAAAGGTCGGATAAGATATTTTACCCCAAAGACTTTTAAACAAAGACCCCGTCTCGCTTAATGCAAGACAGGGTCTTTTTCTTTATCCAGTACTATTATTGAAATCTTTTACGGCCATTACCATTCCCGTTATTTCCATCACTCGTACTTTGCTTATCATCCCGGCGGTCTGATTGCCTTGTTTGCTGTTCTTGTTTTCTTTCCATTTGTTGAACCGGCTGTTGCCTTTGTTCCTGTCTCCGCTCCATTTGTTGCGGTTGTTGACGCTGTGGTTGATCAATGCTTCTTACATCCTGCTGACGGCGTTCAAACTGGCGGGGCTGTTGTTGTTCCTGCCTCCTTTCCATTTGTTGAACCGGCTGTTGTCTTTGTTCCTGTCTCCGCTCCATTTGTTGCGGTTGTTGCCGCTGTGGTTGATCAATGCTTCTTACATCCTGCTGACGGCGTTCAAACTGACGGGGCTGTTGTTGTTCCTGTCTCCGTTCCATTTGTTGCGGAACCTGGCGCTGTGGCACATCATTGCTCCTCACATCTTGCTGACGGATGGGTGTATTCCTGTTTCCATTATTATTATCTGGTCGCTCAAAACGACGGTTGTTATTATCGTTTGAGTTAGGATTCCTGTCAATTCTTTCAGTAGGCCTGCTGATCCTGCTATCGTTTGAACGATTGTTCTGTCCATTGTTATCATTATTATTCCTGGGCTGCCTGAAATCGTTATTGCCTCTCCTCTCCTGTACCTGGTTATTCACAGTATTATTTCTTGCTATCCTGTTGTTGTTGTTCCTGTCATAACGTTCAAACTGGCGGGGAGCAAAGTTGCGTTCGTTATCCCGGCGAACATTAGGACGATACACACTCACTTCATTATTCCTGAATTGAGTTTTGCCCGTTGTATAACTATCACGAAGCCTTACCGGGTTGATCCTGCCACAATATCTTTCTGCCTCGTAGCGGCTTGGGCCTGATCTGAAACCATAATTATTGCTATAGCCACTATTATTGACAATGATAGTCGTGTAATTAATAATAGTCACGTTTTGCCTGCGGTCAACACAATAATCATAAATACGGGGTGATGTGATATATCGCCTCGGTGCAAAACACCAGTAATCATAAGGAGGAGAATAGTTACCGAAATTAATACTGATACTGATCCCCGGTCTCAGCGGAGCCCAGCCATAATAATCACCACCATCTCTCCAGGCTACCCAGGCAGGAGACCATTCATAACCCGGAACCCAGATCCAACTATAATAAGGATCTTCTTCCCAGCGGCCATAGTGAAAAGGTCCCCAGCCCCAATCATAATCAGATACCCACATCCACTCATAATTATCCGTCCATACCCAATGTCCATTGGTACTGTAAGGACGAAAATCGGGACCGGCATCCGGAACCCATACATAGCCATAATCCGGATTGTCTATCCATTGGCCATAAGGACTGAGTTCGTCATAAAATGTTTGATAAGTTACATCCTGCCGGTTGTCATAGTTGTCTGAATACTGTGCCGACGCTTTGTTTGATAATGAACTGCCCAGTACTATTACCAGTGCCAGTGCAGCGAGTGTCAAAATACGTTTCATGGAATACAAATTTTTTTTAATAAAATACATTCAGAAAATTGTTTACTGTCTCCTGTATTGTTTTTTCGAAAAGAGAAAATGCAGGAGCCATTTTCTTTAATTTCCTTGCTTCCGTATGACGCTATAACTATGCCATACCGGTTGCATGAAAACAGGGAGAATGGATTTTTAGCAAAACCTTGTATCACTGTTAAAAGAAAAGGCTGTTCTTTCGAACAGCCTTAACAAGAATTTTTTTGGCGTTTATCTTTTTACTTTGAAGTTGCAAATGACATTTCTTATCGCCTGACCCGGGCCAACATTCATCTGGGCATTAAAACTCCCCTCAATATAGCCTGTTCCGGTTGGTCCGAATGTGGTGATATTAATCATTGGATTTATGGTTACAAAATTTCTTAAATTTAAACTACCCGTCTTATCATTAACATTTGCATCCCAAAGATTACTCAATAGCGGGTAAGTCCCCGGAGTCAGGTTATTAAAGAACCAAAAATAAGTGTGTTCAACATTTCCATTAGTAACAAACTGTGCATATACGCCTGTCTTTGTAGAAAAGCCATTATTGGCAACTGAATCATACGCATCAACAGTGTTTGGTTGTCCCATATCCATCCAATTGTAAGGAACGCCATCAATAATGTATTCAATAAACTCTGTTAGGCTGCCGCAGGCTTGTATGGTACCCACATTTACAATCCCGTTTGTTCCTGTACCATTATACATCGAACTTTCCTGCAGTGTCGCCAGGTCAATACCTTTCAACGCAAAATTCAGCGGAGTTCCGCTACACCTGATTATTGTAATAGAAAAAGCTCCGTTGGTAACTGGTATAGTATATGAATAGGCGTTGTTCGTATAAACAAGAACAGCACCATTCGTTACATTGCTATTACTGCAATTTGTCAAATTACCTGTTATGGTCAATGAGTTAGTTGTAGGCACAGTAACTGCAACAATCCCCAAATTTGCATCTCCGCCAAACGGGCCGATGTTTTGTGAGTAAACAACCGTATTGCATTGGCTCAATACTTCAAGGACCAGCGGTTCATTTTTTGGAACTTTGCCGCTAACAAAACCCACCGAATCAGTCCAGCCGGTTGCGGAGGAACCATTGGTTCTTTTTATTCTCACCAACACATTTACCAATGGTTGATTGTTTGCGGCATTCACTGCTGTCAAACTAAGGTTAATTAATGGATAAGGCACATCACAGTTCCAGAAAGAAAAATGGCTTACCTGTGCCACATAATTATTTCCCGTTTTTATAGCTGTACCCTCCTGTATCCAACGACCTTTTACTTCATCAAAATGCCAGAGATCGATAGTAGCTGGTGCATTGCCAAGTAAAGAAGCAGGAATGGGAAAAGTTAATTCTGCGGTTTTACCGGAAGCAATTTTTAAAGCCTGCCCGGTTGAACCCGTCATTTCTACACCTAACATGCCAAAGGTTTCCAAACCTCTCTCTTCTCCACTGGTTGTGATCCCCCGAAGATCTCCAATAATAATTTCAGGAAGATTGGATGCGGAAGGATCTATCCATGTCATAGCTATATTAACCTGGCCGGAATATGGATTACCACTTGCATCATTTACTGCATTTCCCGGCATCATCAGTTTGGCTCCGCTGCTAAGAGTGATTGTACCACCTGTGGAAGCTGTAAAATTTCCGGAATTTGTTTTTGGTAAAAGCTTTATACGGATATTATGTATGCGGCCCGCCGTAGTAACAAAGCTGCGGCTTCCGGTGAAGTAACCCTGCTTGACCACTTTGACATAACCGTTGGCCTTAGAAAGATTGATATTATTGAAACGAAAAACACCATACCGGTCTGTAGTTGTAGTGCTGCCACTACTTGTTATTGCAGCTCCTTCAACGGGTTGATTATTTTCATCAACCACAATTCCTCTTACTCCTGCCACTACGGTTATATTATCATTTACTCCCCCTGCCGGGTTTCCCCCGGTAGTTCCGGCGTCTTGTACTTCCCGCTGGCAACCCATTGCGAGGTAAAGTGAAAGAAGTAGTAAAAAGATATTTGTATTCCGGAAACGAAAAGATGTTTTTTGCATAGCAACGTGTTTTAGTCAGTAAATAGGATCCAGATTAAATGATCAACAAAAAGGAAGATCGGTCAGATTCTGTCTGACCGATCTTAATTCTGGTAGTTTAATTGGCGGCAATTCTATTTTTTCACTTTTACAGTAATGGTAGCAGCCAGTTTGCTGCCATAAGAACGATGCAGCCCGTCTGCCATTTGTAATGTCAGCTTATGTTTACCGGGAGTAAGATTTAATTCATATTCGGTTTGTCCTTTCCCGAAATGTATATGCGCTGAATCTTTTGGCACTACGGTACCCGCAGCCAGTGAATCTTCTGCATCAATAAATAAATGATGATGACCCGAACCCGCAACAACAGGTCCTGCCGTATCTATTCTGATAACTTCTGTCCCCATCTCCAATTTAAATGGCGAGCTGATCTTGGCGTCATCTTCCAGGTTTTTGAAAAACACTTTTGCACCTTCGGGTACCTGTGGCAAGTCAGGAATATTGACGCCGGGTCCGGGCATGTGATGCATCGTGTCCGTCTTGTTCATCGCAGAATCTTCTTTGTTTTCTTTTTTATCAGAGGAACTATTACATGCGGCCAATATGGCTATGCAGGCAACGGGCAGAAGGAATTTTATTTTCATACTATTATATTTTCCGCTAAAGATAAGCGTATTTGAATCTTTTTTCCATTACCACTCATCATCTGGCAGAGCCAATTTGAAAAACTCACGCAGAGTACACAGAGAACGCAGAGAATATTTGCTTAACCCCCCAGCGAACTCAGTCCCGCCTTTGGCGGGATGAAACTGATAGAATATTCATCATCACCACATTCTCCGTAACTTTATTATCCAATAATTTTAATTCTATGGATCA
>DATHDV010000095.1:0-7893 GCA_035318845.1 Chitinophagaceae bacterium | reverse complement strand
AAAGGATCGGGCTTACTTAAGTTTTGCAAGTGTCTCTTTTATTCTTCGCCACCCCTCTTCAATTTTTTCCATGCTGTTGGCAAAAGAAAACCGGACACATTTAGGTTCTCCAAATGCATCACCCATGACTGAAGTTACATGAGCATTATTCAAAAGATACATGGAGAAATCTGCTGCATTTGTAATTGTTGTCTCACCGCCTGATTTGCCGAAATAAGCACTCACATCCGGGAAAACATAAAAAGCCCCGTCTGGTTTACTGCAAGACATACCGGGAATTTCTTTCAACAGTTGCAGCACTCTTTCTTTTCTTCTTGTAAACTCTTTCACCATTTCCATCGATGGGCGCAGATCAGTGGTCAACGCTGTTACTGCCGCTTTTTGTGCAATTGAATTGGCGCCACTGGTAAATTGACCCTGCACTTTTTCACAGGCTTTGGCTATGTCCGCATGTGCGGCAATATATCCAAGGCGCCAGCCCGTCATAGCAAACCCTTTGCTCAAACCATTTACAATGATCACCCGGTCTTTTATGTCAGCAAACTGTGCGATGCTCTGGTGATGCCCTGTATAATTAATGTATTCATATATCTCATCAGAAAGAATAAATATACCGGGATGTTTTTTAAAAACGGATGCCAATGCACTTAATTCTTCCCGGGTATAAAATGCACCGCTTGGATTGCAGGGTGATGAAAATAAAAACATTTTTGTCTTCGGCGTGATAGCAGCTTCTAACTGCTGGGCCGTCATTTTAAATCCATGCTCAGTAGCGGTTTTAATTTCCACCACCTTCCCTCTTGCAATTTTTACCAGCTCACTGTAAGTAACCCAGAAAGGTGTTGGAATAATTACTTCATCGCCTTCATCCACCAATGCAAGAACAGTATTGGCAAGGCTTTGTTTGGCCCCGGTTGATACCACGATGTTCTCCGGCTTATAGTCAAGGTTATTATCTCTTTTTAATTTAAAACAAACCGCTTCCCGCAGATCCAAAAAACCCGGCACCGGTGTGTAATGACTCCAGTTATCATGAATGGCCTGTATAGCGGCCTCTTTAATATGAGCCGGTGTATCAAAGTCAGGTTCGCCAAGACTCATGTCGATCACATCAGCACCCTTTGCTCTGAGTTCACGGCCCAGTTTAGCCATCTTTAAAGTTTCAGGCTCGTTGAAACGTTGTAGAAAAGAAGATAACTGCATCTCAGTTGGTTTGTTATTCAGGAGTCCCAAATGTACTTAGATAAAAATAAATAAATAGTGAACAGATAATAGATAAAAGTGATTCCAGGTCATGAAAATATTTTTTGGATTGCAATAAACTATTATCTATTCACTTTTAGTTATTATCTCCTTCAGTCTTTATAGCTATACTGAAATAAAGAAAGATCAGGTATTTTCTTCCGCTTCCGGCTCAATTCATATTCATAGATAACCCGGCCCAGGTTTTTCATAAAAGGCAACCCCACTCCCGCATAATCATATTTATCGTCATTTAAAATGCCATCGCTGTTGCAGTAAATAACTGCGCTGAGCTGGAATTCGATCTTGTTTTTATAATCTGCGATATACGCCGCATCGATCATAAAGCCATAAGCATCTCCTGGTTTATTAAAAATGCGGATAGTTGGTTCAGCTTTATTTTTTTCAGCTCCATACAACAAAAACTTTACATAAGTATCCCAATAGTCCGGGGGAGCATAAAGCGGAAAGGTTGATTCCGGCGGCATCATGGACATATATTTTCTTAAGAACACATAATCATCATCAGTCAAATTAAAACGCTGCATTTCCGGGACGGCTTCGGGAAACATAACGGCCCTCACAATATGGTGCAGATCCTGCAAGGACAGCCTGTTCTTTTTTGAAAAATTAAAAGGCTCATTGATAAGTGAGTCTCCTTTGTAATAACCTTTTCCGATCTTAGTATTGCGATCTGCATGAACCAGTTTACTTTTTTCTGCCGGTTTTTTATAAATGATCATATCGTTATCATCGTAAAATTCAACAGGGTTCGTATGCCGGTTCTGGTCTTCGGGCAGGCTTATATTCAACCGGTGAATGATCTGGACATCCGTGTATCCCATTCTATGCAATGAATTATTGATGTACTCCTGTCCTAAAAATTCATACAGCCTGTTGAAAGCATCATTGTCACTTACCAATAATATTTTTTTTATGTAATGGGCCATACTGGGCCGGCCATTGGAACTGGAAGGATCGTTGCTAACCCCTGTTTGCCCATCTCCATCCGTCCCGGTTATCATCGTTGTATTCTTATCTAACCCGGGAATTTTTAATTCATTCAATTTTTGAAGAGCCAATATGGCAACAGGCAATTTCACGGTTGAAGCCGGGTAGTAATAGTTATCCGGGTCCAGGTTGAAGGAATGGTCGGTGAATTTTATTTTTCCCTTTTTTTCCCTGTCTATTTGTGAATAAATGATCTGGATCTTCAATTCATCCTTCTTATTCAATATAGCATCAAAAAATTGAGGATATTTTGCTAAAAGACTGGCGATGAAAGTATCAACAGGTTTTTTTTCAACTGTCTTTGCCATGAAATTATTTCCGGGTTTTGATTCCTGGCCAAAAAGGACAGAGCCAGGGAAAACAAAAAGAATAAATATACCAGCTAACCTGGTCTTGGCCTTAGTATTCATCGCCATTCAAAGATACAGATTGCCGCCAGTTAACTTTTTAAGAATCAGCCCTCAAGAGCCCTTTTTTAGTTGCAGGAAATTAATCTGAAACTGCTATCTTTGCCGTCCTTAAAAAAATGTATAACCCTTCCGCCGTGTGATCAGGAAGGCACCACTGTAAATTGTTCATTATATGCAACTGAAAGGCCTGGTTCGTTTTTTTACTATTCTCCTGATTGTTTATTCCCTTTACCAATTGTCTTTTACCTGGTTCGTTAAAAGCCATGAAAAAAAGATGGAGGCCCGTGCCCGGGTTTATGTGAATAACAATTTTCCATCTGCTCTTGAAAAATATCCTGCCAATAAAGATTCACAGGAAGTTTACCAGGAGGTATTGGATAAAGCATACCAGGAGAGGTTAAGACGTTTACTGGATAGTACCAAAGATGTTACTGTAACCTATGGTTTCAATGGACCTGTGAGTTACAAAAAAGCTAAAGAAGAAGAATTAAATCTTGGTCTTGACCTGCAGGGTGGATTGAATGTAACCCTTGAAGTGGAAATGACAGGACTGTTGAAGTCATTGGCCAATAATTCAAAAGATCCGAATTTTTTACTGGCCCTGCAGAATGCCGATAAACGTAAAGCAAACAGCAGCGCTGATTTTATTACTCTCTTTATCGAAGAATACAGGAAACTGGAAGCGAACAGGCCGCTGGCTACTTTGTTTTCTGCAGGTAGTGGAAGTAAGATCGATGTTAAATCAAGCGATAACCAGGTTGAAACATATATCCGGAAAGAAGCCTCGGATGCTTTTGAAAGAACATCCAGGGTATTACGTACACGTATCGACCAGTTTGGTGTTGCGCAACCAAATATTAATTCAAACCCGGATAAAAAAATTATTACCGTTGAATTACCAGGTATAAAAGATAAAGAAAGAGCAAGAAAAGTTTTGCAGACAACTGCCAATCTTCAGTTTTGGGAAGTTTATACACTCCGGGATAATAACTATGCAAACGGCTGGCAAAAAGCGATCGAAGTTTTCAATGCCAGGTATGGCAATGTGAAAGACAGTTCTGTCCTGAAAGACACAGCAGCAATAAAAGACACAGCAAGAATAAAAGATACTTCTGGTAAAAAGCAACCCATTGCAAAAGCAGATACAGGCAAAAAAAATGAACTTGCCGAAGGCCTGGGAAATGTAACTGATACAAACAATAAAGATACCACAGGTCAGAGCACGCCACAAGTAGCAACGGGAGGAATAACTATTGATAAATTCATTCAGTTCGATCAGCCAACCCGTACTGAAAAGGGAGACATATATTACCCGGCAGCTATTGGCGTTGTTCCTATTAAAGACACCGCCCAATTCAGGATATACCTGGATGAGCTTCGCCCTTATTTTCCATCGGATGCAATTTTTGCATATGGTATTCCCGGGAAAGATAAAAAAGGCAAGGAGTTAAGTGCTGTTCCATTATATGCATTAAAAACATTTGGACGGGCCCAGGCAAAACTGGAAGGTGATGCTATTTCAGACGCCAGCCAGGATTTTGACCAGTATGGCAAAGTGGAAGTGAGAATGAATATGAAAAACTTTGGTGCTACGGTCTGGGCAAAAATAACAGAAGAAAATATAGGCAAACCCATTGCGATCGTATTGGATAATATTGTCTATTCTGCTCCCAATGTTATCAGTAAGATCCCGGATGGAACATCTTCCATCACCGGAAGCTATTCACAACAGGAAGCATTGGATCTTGCAAACATTCTGAAAGCTGGTAAACTGCCTGCACCTGCCAAGATCGTACAGGAACAGCAAGTGGGACCGACCCTGGGAAGTAAAGCCATTGCAGGTGGTGCCAAGGCATTCATCATTTCATTTGTCGTTATCTTTTTACTGATGCTGGTGTATTATAATACCAGCGGATGGATCGCCAATATCGCTTTAATACTAAACCTGCTCTTTACAGTTGGTATATTAGCCGGTCTTGGAGCCACGTTAACGGCTCCCGGTATTGCCGGCTTGGTATTGACCATCGGTATGGCGGTGGATACGAACGTAATTATTTATGAACGTATCAAAGAAGAGCTATCGAGAGGCAAAGGATATATCCCATCGATCAATGAAGGTTATAAACGATCACTGCCGCCCGTATTGGATGCTCACGTCACCGTTTTCCTGACAGCAGCCATACTTTTCTATTTCGGGCTGGGTCCTGTAAAAGGTTTTGCTACTACACAGATGATCGGTATTGTTCTTTCTTTATTCTGTGGTATCCTGGTGAGCCGCTGGATCACTGAATGGTTTACCAGTAAAAAGAAACACCTGGAATATTTCACCGGCGTGTCGAGACGCATTTTCAAACATGCCAAATTTAAATTCATTGAATACCGCAAGTATGCCTATATGATCTCCCTCGTTGTGCTGGGACTGGGCATCGCTTCTTATTTCAACGGGTTTGACCAGGGTGTTGAATTCAAAGGTGGTCGCAGTTATAAAGTAAACTTTGGTAAAAAGGTTGATGTAGAAGCGGTGCGGAAAGATATAAAGATCGCTTTTGAAGGAGACAACCCGATCATTAAAACAATTGGAGATAATTCGACACTGGACATTACGACTGCTTATCTTATAAAAGATACAAGGGCAGATGTGGATTCGATCGTTGATAATAAATTGTTCTCAGGTCTCAAACCTTACCTTCCTGCTAATATGACTTTTGCAAAGTTTGAATCCGGTGAGAATAAATTAGGTAAACAGGAATCAAAAAAAGTATTACCAACAATCTCAGATGATCTTGTGAACGGAGCTAAAAAGGCAACTGCTTTTGCGATCATAATAATTTTCTTATACATATTCGTCCGTTTCCGTGACTGGAGATATTCATTAGGTACAGTGATCGCCTTGCTGCATGACGTATTTGTAACATTAATTGTATTCTCTTTTGCCAGGAAGATCGTACCCTTCCCGCTTGAAATTGACCAGCATTTCATCGCCGCATTGCTAACGGTCATTGGTTTCTCCATGAACGATACGGTAATTGTGTTTGACCGGATACGGGAAGACAGCAGGCTGATGCCTGATGCACCAAGAGGAGAGGTCATCAACCGGGCCATCAACGAAACCCTGAGCCGTACGGTAATGACATCGTTAACGGTGTTCCTGACCATCCTTATCCTTTTCCTGGTTGGTGGCGAGGTAACAAAAGGTTTTGCCTTTGCGATGCTGATCGGTGTTATCACTGGTACTTATTCATCCATCTTTGTGGCCGCACCAATATTAGTTGACCTTGGCGGTAAAAGAGGATTGGGTAAAAAAGCTGTTATAGAAAAACCAAACCCAGGGATGATAAAATCAACAAAGAGTTTATAAGAAAAGCTTAAGATAATAAAACAGTAAAGCCTCCAAATTGGAGGCTTTCTTTATTTGAAAGATTCAATAATTCAACAAACAATCCTCAATACTCAGGTTTTCCCAATCCCGAACACTTGAGTCTTGATTGTTGAGTGTTGATATATTGAGTCTTTTTCTCCTGCCTTAAGAAAGACTCAATATGTCAACAAACAATATTCAATTTTCAAGTTCAGGAAGAAAGGGCCTTAAACACCGAAACTTGTTCCGCAGCCACAGGTTGTTGCTGCATTGGGGTTCTTAAAAGAAAACCCCCGGTTGTTCAATCCATCCTGCCAGTCCACTTCCATACCAAATAAATACATCTCGTGAGACTTATCCATAATACAGGATATACCTTCTGTTTCAAAATGCTTGTCATTTTCAGTTGGGTGATCAAAGCCGAGTATATATGTCATACCGGAGCAACCACCACCCTTCACTCCCACTCTTAATCTTTGCGTGGTATCAAACCCTTCTGCGGCCATCAGTCTTTTAATTTCAGCAATAGCACCCGCTGTTAAAGTAACCGGCATTGTCATTGTTGTTTCCATACAGCAAAATTAAATAATCTTTTGCAGGGAAAAGAATACCGGGTTTCCGATAAAGGAAATTTAACACCTGTCTATTTTCGGCTTCTGACTAAAGACTAACGACTAATGACTAATAACTCCCTTTTCAATTCTTGCCGCTCGCTATTCCCCACTTGCTACTCCCCTTCCCTTTCCTATTTTTGCTTAATTCTGTCAAACTACAATTCATGGATCTATCTATAGCAAGCCTCGCCATATCAGGATTAGCTATCATCATTGCTTTATATGCTCTTTTGCGCAAACCTCAACAAACAAGTTTACCTGCCGGGGGAGAAAAGTTTGAAAGCACATCCATGCGTTTGCAGGCTTATGAACGCCTGGTCTTGCTCACAGAAAGGATCGCCCTGCCCAACCTGATCAGCCGGTTGAATCAACCGGGCATTTCTGCTATTGAAATGAAGATCATACTGACCGAGAACATCAAACATGAATTTGAATATAACAGTACACAGCAATTATATGTAAGCCCTGTTAGCTGGGACTCTGTACGCAACCTGAAAGAACAAAATATTATGATCATCAACCAGGTCGCAACCTCGATGTCTCCAACGGCTTCCTCATCAGAGCTCAATAAAAAAATACTGGAAGTAGTGATGTCGCAGCCACAAGGCTCCTTACATGAAATGGTTTTGCAGGCGCTGAATTTTGAAGCAAAAAAACTGATGAAGTGATGCTTGTTGCTGGTTGCTGGTTACAGGTCATTTAAAATTGAAAAGTCATTATATGTCCGGGGATAATAAAAAATATACTGATTCAGGAATAGAAATTAAACCTGGCTATACGGACGCTGACTTACCAGCAACCAGTAACCAGCAACCAGGAACCTTTCCCTTCACCCGTGGCATACAACCCGACATGTACCGCGGCAAACTCTGGACCATGCGGCAATATGCCGGCTTCTCTACCGCAGAGGAAAGCAATAAACGTTATCATTATTTATTATCACAGGGTGTAAGCGGGTTGAGTGTTGCTTTCGATCTTCCTACGCAGATCGGCTATGACAGTGATCATGCATTGGCAGAAGGCGAAGTGGGCAAAGTGGGCGTTGCCATTGATTCCATTGAAGACATACAGACATTATTCAATGGAATTAAACTGGAAGAAGTAAGCACATCCATGACGATCAATGCAACCGGGTTTATATTACTTGCTTTCTATGTTGCATTGGCTAAACAACAGGGCGCTGACCTGAAAAAGATCACCGGCACGATACAGAATTATATCCTGAAAGAATATGCAGCCAGGGGAACCTATATCTATC
>DATHDV010000094.1:0-11095 GCA_035318845.1 Chitinophagaceae bacterium | reverse complement strand
ATCCAATCAGGCTATGTAAATGGAGTTATTTCCGGATACAATAATAACATCACCCGGCTTTGCCAACAATCTAAACTGTCCGTTATTGTCGGCAGATACACCTGTGCGGGCCCCTTTCAATGAAACGGATGCCCCCGGCAGGGGATTTCCCTTTTCATCAGTTACCGCTCCGGAAATAACTCCATTTACATAGCCTGATTGGATAGTATTGGGACGGCGCTGAAAAGCATAAACATATTTCAAATACCATGGATTGATAACAGGTTTTGTTCCGTTCTCATTCGGATTACCGGTTGATAAAAATAATTTTACATCCTTCCAGTCCTCGCCGCTGCTTTGAAACACATTGGCTTTGTATTGCAGGTTGATCGGGCTGCTGATGTCTTTCACCCTGATATCATAGGTAGGGAACCAACCGGATTGTTTTACGAGGTATGTGATCGTGAAATTGCTGTTCGTAATTTCTTTCGCATTCACTGTTACATGAATTTCACTGGTCGATATATCAGCTTTTTGATTTAACTCTGTCAATTGCTTATTCATTTTGCTGAGTTCAATTTCCATTTTTTTAATAGCCCTGTCGGTTTCCATTTGTTTTTGGTAAACTTCTGTCAGCCTGCTTCGCTGAAAGTCTGCAGCTTCTTTCAGGTCAACTGCTTTTAACCCGTTATTTGCTCCGCCGATCTGCTGGTTCTTGATCAGCATCGTTTCTTCCTGTTTATATACATTCAGGATGTTTTTTTGTAAAGCGATTTTCTCAACCTGCGCTTCTTTTTGGGTTTCTATTTCTTTGATCTCATCCTGTTTCTGTTGTTCTTTTAAAAAATTTTGCTGGTGAATAACAGAAAGCAC
This sequence comes from Chitinophagaceae bacterium, assembly GCA_035318845.1. Classification (GTDB taxonomy): domain Bacteria; phylum Bacteroidota; class Bacteroidia; order Chitinophagales; family Chitinophagaceae; genus JJ008. Next base: position 10,243 of record DATHDV010000094.1, on the reverse strand, counting down.
CGTGATATTGTCATCGGCTTTCACCTGTATACTTTGTTTGTCAATAGAAGGAGAGATATTGGTGAAGACCAGTTCAAACTTTCCTGCTGCCAGGCTGGTTTTAGCACTGCGCTGTACCTGTGCCCCTTCGAGGAACACGGTAACTTTTTCGATCTTGCTGTCAATATTCTTTTTTGACTGGGCGGATAACTGAAGGCATACTGTAATCCCGATCAGTGTGGCGATCTGTCTCATAACAATTGATTTGATGACAGGATGCTATCGTTATGAGAATTACATAAATAATAAATAAAAATCCCGTCCCAAAGAATCGGGACGGGATATCGTATTTCTTTTTATTGTGCTATTAAGGTGTAGCTACTTTTTTCTTTACCTCATTCCTGATAAGGGCATTGCCCACATCATTGAAATTATAAGCAGCTATTTCTTTATAAAGCGAATTGGCTTTGTCTTTATTGCCGGCTCCTTCATTGGCCATGGCCAGCAAATATTTATTGTAAATATCATTAGGGTCTGCTTTTTCGAAATGACCAATTGCATCTGCATATTTCTTTTCTTTCATATTGATATAACCCATGGCCATTTCATATCTCCACAACTTCGTAGGATCATTGACAGGCTGGAGGGTTGTCTTCATTTCTTCAGCTTTTGCTTTTGCTGCATCTATATTCCCTTCGGCTGCTGCAATCAATGCCTGCCATTCCAGCATATTTGCTTTTTCTGTCAATTTTGCTTCGGGTGATCCGATATCACTCGCCACCTGGTCGGATGGTCCCTGCATCATACTCACCACTTCTTTCAGGTGTGCAATGTCACCGCCATGTAAGCAGATCGTTGCACAATTATTCAGGTAAGCCAGCTTTTGTCCTGCGATCTTGCTTTTTGATGCGCCGGATGCATCCAGTTTGGCAGCATTATCCATAAATGTTTTCATAGCTGTCTCATGGTCGCCGGCATATAAATAAGTGTAACCAATATTCAACATGGCACCGATGTTATCATCATCATGTTTGGCTCCTTCCATATAATCCTTTCTTGCTTCATCATATTGCCCGAGAAAACTGTTCACATGTCCTCTTTTGTAATAGCCAACAGCTACATCAGGCTCCAGTTCTATTGCTTTTGTATAGGCTGTTCTTGCTTTTTCCATATCATTTTGTGCACGGTAAGTATCGCCCAATACTACTTGCGCATTGGAACTTTTTGGAGCAAGTTCTACTACTTTCAATGCATTCTCTTCTCCTTTTTTAAGATCTTTCGGATCGCTGAAAACATAAGAACCCCAGAGAGCATTATAACCACCTATCCATTTAGGATCTAATTCAATTGCTTTTTGATAAGCAGTTCTTGCATCAGCCGTTTGGTTGTTTCCTGAACAGGTATTTCCAAGATCTACCTGTGCCCTGGCGGCATCGGGGTAGGCAGCAACAATTTTCTTGGTTATTTCCAGCCTTTTATTCCAATCGTTGGTGACAAAAGTGTTTTGATAATCATAATACATTTTTTCCCAGTCACTGGCTCCGTCCAAATGGCTTTTTGCTTTGGCCATATCATTCATGTATTCTTCGTTTGAACGGGCGAGATTCCCCCGGAATAAATAAGCAATGGCCAGTGCAGAGTCATGTTCGATCGCATGTGAAAATGCTGCCCTTGCTTTTATTGCATTATTATCGTCTGCAAAAGCAAGCCCTTCCTGGAAAGCAGCAATAGCATCTTTTGATTTGGAAGTAACAGGGATGTCGGTGATCTTACCTGATTCTTTCTTGTCGCTTTTGTCATTATTACATGCGGCAAACGTAAATACAAGTGCAAGCAGTGCTAGCAGAAAATGATTCTTTGTTTTTTTCATGATGGAAGATTTTAGTGATTAATGAATGCAGCAATCTAAGGGGGGATAAAAATTTTGATAGGAGTGGAAAAGGTACGGAAAACCCCGAAACAGGAACAATTTATTAAAAAAAAGAAGATAGGTTATTGCGGTAATCCCGGCAAAGAAGGATTAGACGGATTTATAAAAAATATCTAATTTGCTTACGAACCTAAAGAACTGATTGAATGAAACCATATAAACTGAATCTTAAATCCGTCATTGGTATTGTTGGCTTATTGAGCCTGGTTGTCTTTTCAATTGTTTTAGTGTTGCTGGGAGAGGCCGAGATAGGACATATCGGTGAAACCCTCCTGCATTATGGATACATAATTGCTCCTGTCAGTATCCTGTGGGTATCGCTGGATACTTATTTATGGCATACCAAATTTTTTCAATCCATACGCAAATCGCTTAACGTTCCGCCCGACCTGCGCGGAAGATGGGAAGGTATCCTGGAGAATGCAGATGGAAGTGCACCACAGAAATTCGTGATCGAGATAAAACAAACATTAACTTCCATCCGGGTTCATTCTTTTTCCTCCATTGCAAATTCTAAAAGTATTCTTACAGAGATCGCTTCCGACGGTCATGAAGAGCATTTTATGATCGGTTATTTATGGCAGGGCGAGATCGGTTCTTCCCTGAAAGAGATGCACCAGGGCGAAGTATTCCAGGGATATACGATGCTGAACCTCGATGAAAATGAAACGCCGAGGTCATTACAGGGTTCTTATTTTACAAACAGGAAAGGAATGCAGACAAGAGGAGGAATCCAGTTAAAATGGGTGTCATATAATTTGAAAAAGAAGTTTGAATAAAAACTCAACCCATTACTTCATAGATCACCACGGGCTTGCTTTTATTTTTCAATGTTACTTCTCCCACTTTACGGCAGTTAAAAGATTCTTTTACTTTTTCATAAGAAGTTTCGCTGATGATGATCTGGTCTTCTTTCGCTGCTGCCTGCAAACGCTGAGCAATGTTCACGGCATCGCCAATAACGGTATAATCAAGCCGGCGGAGCGTGCCGGAGCCGATATTCCCCGAGATCATGACACCACTGTTGATACCGATTGAAACTTTTGGTGCATAAGAAACATTACCGGATTCATTGGGTAATGCTGCGATCTTTTTTCTTACCGCCAGGCAGGCATCCATGGCCCGGTCTAAATGATAATCACCGCGGAACACAGCCATGATGGCATCGCCAATGAATTTGTCAATATAACCACCCTGTGCAATGATCTCCTTTACCATCACATCAAAATATTTATTCAGCAGGGTCACGACCGTACCCGGGGCTTCATTTTCGCTGATGGTCGTAAAGCTGCAAATGTCAATAAAAGCAACGCTAGCTTCCACGGTCTCACTTACCATCAATGATGATTCAAATTCACGGCCACCCATAAAATTCAACACTGTTTCATCGACGTACATTTTAAGGATATTATTTTCTTTGATCGCCTTCATGGTCTCCCTCATCTGCTTCACATGCTTTATTGTTTTTTCAACCGTCAGTTCCAGGTCTTCAAAATTCACCGGCTTGGTGATGAAATCAAATGCGCCGCGGTTCATGGCTGTGCGGATATTCTCCATATCGCCATAAGCAGAAACAATGACGGATTTAAACAAACCGTTTTGCTCATTCAGTTTGGTAAGCAAGGTCAGTCCATCCATTTCAGGCATGTTGATGTCGCTGAGTATAACATCCATATCAGCATGTTTCTCCAATTGTTCCAGCGCATGTTTCCCGTTTATGGCGAAAACAAATTCATACTGGTGTTCCCGTATCTTCTGGCGGAACTTTTGTTTGATCAGCACTTCCAGGTCTGTTTCGTCATCTACTACAAGGATCTTAGCCATGTGGTATAGCTTTTAATTTTTCTTTTAAGACATTAAACTCGAGTGGCTTGGTTAAAAAATCATCTGCACCCAATTTCATGGCCATGTCGTAATTTTCTTTGTCACCATAGGCTGTTATCATCATCACCACCGGCGGTGGTTTAAGATATTTTTTCTTGATATGTCCCAGGAGGTCCAGGCCGCTCATGCCTGGCATGTTGATGTCCGACAGAATAAGGACAGCTTCATGTTCGTGTTTATGAAGGTAAACAAGCGCCTCTTCGCCGGAGAAGGCAAAAACAAATTCGATCTCCTTATCCCGGATCTCTTTTCTGAACCTTTGTTCAAAAAGAACCTGGACATCTTTTTCGTCGTCTACTACCAGAATTTTCATTTGGTGAATTTATGATTTATAGAGGTAAATTAATGATGAACTCTGCAAATTCTCCTTCCCGGGTATTCACTTTCAGTTCGCCATTATGTCCTTTTGTAATGATCTCATAACTCATGCTGAGGCCCAGCCCGGTTCCTTCACCAACAGGTTTGGTGGTAAAGAAAGGCTGGAAAATTTTATCCATCACTTTTTGCGGCACGCCATTGCCATTGTCCTTAATTTTTATAACTACTGTGTTTCCCAACTTCTGAGTAGTGACACTGACTGAGGGTTCGTACGGAATCCCCCCTTCGGGGGGTGGGGGGGCCGTTTTCTTTTTCTGTATCACCGAGTAAAAAGCATTGGTAAACAGGTTGAGTATCACCCGGCCAATATCTTGCGGGGCAATATTTATTTTGGGGATACTGTTGTCAAAATCAGTTTCCGTTCTGGCATTGAAAGATTTGTCTTTTGCCCGGAGACCATGATAGCTCAGGCGCATACATTCATCGGCCAATGCGTTAATATCGGTGGGTTCTTTCTGGCCGCTGCTGTTACGGCTGTGCTGCAGCATTCCTTTTACAATCGAATCGGCCCGTTTGCCATGAAAAATTATTTTCTTTTCATTTTCATCGATGTTATCAGCTATTGATTTTGCTTCTTCCATATTCCCTTTTACCAGTTCTTCTTTCATTTCGGCAATCAATTCACTGTTTACTTCTGAAAAATTATTAACGAAGTTTAACGGGTTTTGTATCTCATGTGCAATGCCTGCGGTGAGTTCACCAAGGCTGGCCATTTTTTCTGACTGGATCAATTGCTTTTGTGTTGTTTTCAATTCTTCCAGCGTATGTTCAATTTTATTTTTTTGTTCCTCCAGCAGGATGTTCGCCTTTTGTTTATGACGATTATTTCGCAGCAGTATAAATGCCAGCAAGAGGAAAATACCCAATACAGAAAGCAGGGCGATATATTTAATTTTATTCCTGAACCGATCCTGATCCTGTAAAATTTTTTGTTGTCGTTGCTGTTCTTCCAGCATCAGCAGTTGCAATTGCTTGAATTTTTGCGGTCCGTATATCCGATCATTCATTTGGCCGGCAATATCCTGGTAAAAAAAAGCGCTGTCCGTATTTTTAGCCCGCCTGAATAATTTTACCAGCAATTCACTTGTTTCAAGCATTTCCAAAGACTGTGTAGATTGTTGACCATTTATATATGACAGTCTCGCATAGTACAAGCTTGAGTCATATTGTCCTTTCGCCTCATATAACCCTGCAATCTTTCTGAAAATTTTAGGTTTATTTACACCGTCTTTTACATGGATAGCATTCTCCAGGGATCTGTGATAATAAATTAATGCTGAATCTGTATTTCCCATACTGGCCCAGGCATTGCCATACCTTGTTAATATAAGAGATTTTAAAGGTCCATGTTTCAAACCGGTATAAGTAGTATAGGCAAGCCGCTGATAATACAATGCTGAGTCAGGCATCTTCAGCATGTCATATGCGTTGCCAATATTAGTAAGATCAAAAGCTATTTTTAACTGATTAGCTACCTGCCTGCTTATTGCCAATGAGGGCAGCAGGTATTGAAGCCCCAGGCGATATTCCCTGAACTCAACATAAATGAATCCAATATAACCGAGACTCCTGGCTTCTCCATCTTTATCTTTCATTTGCCGGTTCAGATCAAGTGCTTCCATCTGCATTTTAAGTGCACGGGGATAATCGCCGAGGAAGCGCAATGCCTCGCCTGCAGAATTAAGTGCAGAAACTTCTAAGGAATTAAGACGAAGTTCTTTTGCAAGATCGATGGCTTCTTCGCTATATAAAAGACAGCTATCAGGTTTGGAAAAATAATAATCACTTGCTACTTCCAGTAAGAGCATGACACGATTGCTGTCAGCCGGCGCAGTTTTTAGCAATAGTTTTAAGCTATCCGTCCGCTGATCCTGCGCATTGACAGTAGCAGTTAAACCTGCTACAAATAATATGGAAAGAAAAAAAACCTTCATACTGGCATTCTTTAAATCGAAATTATAAACGTTGAGCCTTCCCCCTCTTTTGTTTCCACTTTTAATTCTCCGTTATGTGCTTTAATGATATCGTAACTTAAAGATAAACCCAACCCCGTTCCCTGTCCCGTTGGTTTGGTAGTAAAGAAAGGTTGAAAGATCTTGTCCAATACTTTTTGTGGAATGCCATTGCCATTGTCCTTAACTCGTACTTCAATCCGATAGCTATCGGATTTATCTCCGGCTTTTTTTGTACTGACAGTAACGGTCGGTTCATAACCCGGGAGCTGTTGTCTCTTCTTCTCCGTCACAGCATAAAATGCATTCGTAATAAGATTAAGTATCACCCGGCCAATGTCCTGGGGAATGATATTGATGCTACCAACACTTCCATCATAATCCGTTTTCATGCTTGCATTGAATGTCTTGTCTTTTGCCCTTAATCCATGGTAAGCCAACCTTAAATATTCATCCGTCAGTTTATTAATATCCGTTGGCTCTTTGGTGGCGCTGCTGCTGCGGCTGTGCTGCAACATCCCTTTTACAATTCCATCGGCTCTTTTGCCATGATGATTTATTTTTTCAAGATTTTGTTTTACATCATTCACCAGGGCCTTTACCTCTTCATAATTCCCTTTCCTGGCTTCTTCAACCATTTCATCCAGCAATTCATTACTTACTTCTGAGAAATTATTGACGAAGTTCAACGGGTTTTGTATCTCATGCGCAATGCCGGCCGTGAGTTCACCGAGTGAGGCCATTTTTTCTGATTGGATCAATTGCTTTTGGGTAACCTGCAATTCAGCCAGCGCTTCTTCCGCTCTTCGTTTTTCTGTCTGCAGTTTTACCAGGTCTTCTTCAGCCTGCAGCGCATGCGCCTCGGCTATCTTCAGATCATTGAAACGGGTATAAGTGAGATTGAAAACATCGGCAAAACGTCTTAATACAGTTTTCGCCTCCCCGGCGAATTCTGTTTCACTGAATGCAAATAATCCGCCTGATGAGAAAGTAGCGGCATAATAATATTGCACCAATCCCTCCGTTCCTGCTACCAATGATTGTGAATCGGGCAGCCTGAAACCCTCATCAACGAGTGCTTTGTAATAATTGTTCAGGTCATCTCCCTGTAAAATATAACTATAATCCGTCTCCTGCCTGAGCCATACTTCAAATGCTCCCCGCAATAAAGGATGAACATCCATCGACTCATCTCCTGATACCTGTACAACCGTATTTTTATCTGATTTGGTTGTTGTCCATATCTGGCCGCATCTTTTTTCTTTATTAAGAATAGCAATGCCGCATCGCAGCATGCCGAGGTTCAGTTTGTCAAGTTCTTCAAATACTATTGCTACTGCATTTGCCAGGTCCTCACTTTTCTGCATGGACATTGCTTTGGACCTCACTCTCTCTAATGATGCTTCAATCTGTGCTTCTTTTGTCTGCGCTTCTGCTTTTTGCAGATCAAGGAACCGGGTATAGCTTTGATTGAATACAGCAGCAAATCGTTTCAATACTATTTTGGCTTCTTCTGGAAAAGCGTTCGCACTGAATGCAAACAAACCACCCGCTTCAAATACAGCTATTTGATAGTATTGTGTGGTTATCTCATCTGCTGACAAGATGAGTTGCGAATCCGGTAATCTTACTTTACCGACACCTGACGTCTTATAATATTGTACCAGGTCTTCACCTTCCAATACGTAACTGAAGTCTGTCTTATTAAGCCATGCATCGAATGCACCTTGCAGCAAAGGATGCTGATCCATGGATTCAGTGCCGGAAACCTGTACGGTTTTTCCTTCATCTGAAACAGAAGTTATCCAGGCATCTGCATTTCGTTTCTCCTTATTAATGATCCCAATGCCGCATCTGAGTATACCCAATTCAAGTGTATCGAGCTCTTTAAATACGACTTCAGCTACTTTACTCAGATCTTCACTTTTGTACATGGCCATTGTTCCTGCCCTCACCCTTTCAAGCGATGTTTCAATTTTTGCTTCCCTTGCGTTGGCTTCTGCCTGTTTTAAATCTTTGTAGCGTTTATAAGTAAGACTTAGTACGGAAGTGAACCTGCGGAAAATATTCATTGCTTCTTCCGTAAACTCTTTTTCAGCCCATGCAAAAAAGAATCCTTCTTTGAAATAAAAGTAATTACCATAATGGATGGTATAATCAGGAAAATCAGGCAATACCATCTGGGATTTTATCACCCGGTAATAAGCATTGATATCAGTTCCCTGCAGCACAGGATGGTATTCTTCCTGCCGTTTCCAATAGTTGTAAATATTCTCTACCACAGGATGTCCTTCGTGTTTGAGTCTTCCCGGTAGTTCATATAACTCGCCCTGCTTATCAGCCGTAGTAAATACGAGGTCTGAAGTCTGTGTTATTTCATTTATTTCTCCGACACCACATCGCATGGGTATTATGCCAAGCGTCTTTAATTCTTTAAAAAAAATATTTACTGTCGAAGACAGATCTGCCGAATTATGCATGGCCATGGCATGTGCTCTTACCCTTTCAAGCGATGCCTCAATGTGTGCTTCTCTTGCCTGGGCTTCAGCATGCTTTAGATCCAGGAAACGGGTATAGGTATGATCAAATACTCCGGCGAACCTTTCCATGATCTGCAGGGTTTCTGCGCTTTGGGGTTCGGGTCCGGCAATAATCAACATGCCTTTCGAAAAGCAAGCGGCGGCCTGCACTCTTCTTTTTCCAAAGACGTCTCTTGAAACCCGTGCACCTGCTCTTTTCAAAAACTGGTAATATTCTTCCAATTCAGTACCCTGCAGGTCAACTACAATTGATTTTTTCCCTTCCTTCCATCCGTCATACATTTTTCGGATCACATGCGGCTCATGGATATCCAGCTTAACCATCAGGTCCATTTCGCGACCACCATGCTCGGTCGCCCAGGCATCAAAAGTTCTGTCCTCTTCATTAAAAGTGCAGATGACTATGCGTTCCATTGACTGCCCTAAAAGAGTGAATTGATCAAAGAGCACACTTGCTGTTGCCGATAGTTCTTCACTCTTCTGCATAGCCATGGTTCTTGCTCTTACTCTTTCCAGAGCCAACTCTATCTCAGCTTCCCTTGTCTGTGCTTCGGCTTTTTGCAGATCAAGAAAACGGCGATAAAGCAAACCAAACACACGGGCAAACCGCAACAAGATGTTTGATGATTCTTCACTCAGCGGTTCTTGTGTAATGACATTAAGACTGCCTTCAGGGAAAAAGAACCCATTTAAAAATTCCCTTGAATGATAAACTTGTTGAGGTGGAAGTGATAGATAAGGCGATAAGGTTTCGTAATAATTTCGAACAGCATCACCTTTCAATTCAAAGGAAAATGAAAGTCCTTTTTGTTTCCATATAGTAAACCATTTCTGAAAAGCGGGATGAGCAGATGCATGTACTGAACCAATGACCCTGGTTTCTATTTTTTTATCCGATTCTGTTGTCAGCCATAACTCTGCAATGTCATTTTCTCCATTGAAGATCCCTACACCACTGCGTATAGTTTCAATGCCCAAATTCTTTAATTCATAAAACAAAACTGATGATGTTTCTGATAGCTCATCACTTTTTTGCATGGCCATTGTTCTTGCCCTTACCCTTTCCAATGACAGTTCAATCTGTCCTTCCCTGGCCTGTGCTTCTGCTTTTTGCAGATCAAGGAAACGGCGATAGGTCAATTCAAAAACTTTTGCAAACCGAACCACTATTTCTATCTGGTCAGCAGATAACAGTGCACCGCCGGCAACCAATAAATAACCTTGCTTGAAATTGAAAGCATAAAACACTAATCTTTCAGGCGTGACTGAAAGAAATTCTGCTACAGAAATCGGAAAATCAATACTATGTTCTGCAATATATGTGTGATGTTCTATGGTGGCCTGTGGGTCCAGTTCTCTTTCATAAAATGGTTCCTGTTTTTTCCAACTCGCCAGAACGGATCGCATCTCTTTTGTTTCTGTATGTGGAAGACCTACCGGTTTAGGAAGAATGGAGCCATCAGCAGGATTTACCACATAATTCCAACCAATTTTTTCTTCTTCATCCATAAGTACATAACCGCTGGAAAGAGTTGGAATCCCCAGTTTAAAAAGCTCTTTGTATAATATAGCCCCGGCCT
>DATHDV010000093.1:0-54747 GCA_035318845.1 Chitinophagaceae bacterium | reverse complement strand
CAACAGGGTATGCTGAAATTATTAGAAGGGACAGACGTACTTGTTCCGCCACAAGGCGGAAGAAAACACCCCGAGCAAAAACTCATTAAGATCAACACACAGAATATTCTTTTCATTTGCGGTGGCGCTTTTGACGGTATTGATAAAATAATAGCCCGCCGGGTGCAAACCAATACCATTGGTTTTAATGTGGACAAAGAGCAACAGGAAAGCATGAAGAAGAACCTGCTGCGTTATATAAATGCCACGGACCTGAAAGCATTTGGATTGATCCCTGAATTGCTGGGACGTTTACCGGTGGTTACACATCTTGACCCGCTGGATGCAGATACGTTAAGAGCCATTCTGACCGAACCGAAGAATGCGCTGGTCAAGCAATATAAAAAATTATTTGAACTGGAAGGCATACAACTGACCATTGACGAAGATGTACTGAATTTCATGGTGGAGAAAGCCATGGAATATAAGCTGGGCGCCAGGGGCCTCAGAAGTATCTGTGAAGGCATCCTGACCGATGCCATGTATGAAATGCCTTCATCCAAAGAGACACAATTCACACTGGATATTGAATATGCCAAACGGAAGTTTGATAAGAGTAAGTTGAGCTTGCTGAAAGTAGCATAAAAAAGTTTCAAAAGTTCCAAAGGTTTAAAAGGTTCCAAAGGTTGTCGTAACTTTTGGAACCTTTTGAACTTTTTAAACCTCTTAAACCTATAATATGCAGGAATTAATTGACAAACTAAAAACTGAAATTGGTCTTTCTGATGAACAGGCCAAAAAAGCTATTGACGCCATTAAAAGTTTTGTAGTAGAAAAATTCCCGATGCTGGAAGGAGCGGTAAATAGTGTGTTTGGCGGAGAGTAACATGTCATCTACCCGCCCAATGACGTGGGACTTGCCGAAGCAACGGACATTGCATCACCTGATGTTCCTGCATTTCTTTCCTTTCGGAAAATTTGCCGCTTCGTAAGGACTCAAAGCCCTGTGACAGGATTGGAAAAGAATACAGGCAATGATCAGCACTAGAACGATTCTGGTTTTCATGATCGACGGATTAGATCATAAAATTAATACCTGGTTATTGCAAAACAGGCATAGAATTACTACTGAAATGTTCTTAATGGTTTGAAAAAATACGCAGGTGATTCTGCTTAGTGCAGCCACTTAGAGTAAAGAATTTTATCTATAATGGCAAAAATATTATCCTGTGCTGAGCAACAGATATCAGTTAATTCTGTTTCAATTTTACCCGATGGCCTTGTTGATCCATTAAGATTCGGAGGAGAAGGTATTGCTTCCCAGGATGCAGCGATCACATTTACCGTATCCCCTGTCTTCTGTGTAAAAAACCGGATCGTTAGCATGTTCGCAACATATTTTTGTTCTCTGTAAATAGCGTCCTTAAGTTCTCTTTCATTTCGAAATTCACTATTCCTCAACCTGAATTTTGCTATGATGCGGTTCGCTTCATCTACCGTTGTCTTGTTAAATTCATCCCAGTTTATGATCTTTACTTTATGCCGCTTAAATGCTTCCTTCACCATCCTGTCCATGGAAGTATCTCCCTGGAGTCCGGTATATATGAGATAAACAGGAAGCAAGCCTAACTTCTTTACTTTATCCTTTTCATTTTTCTGGCTGTAACATTGCTGTTGACTGCATAGAACAAAAAAAGAAAACAGCAATAAGGTAATTGCTTTTTTCATGCTGGTGCTGATTTAAAAGCAATATAATATTACTGCTTTTTAAACAAACATCCCGGCTTCACGGCCGGGATGTAGAATTAACGGGTACATTCTTTAGTTGGTTTTTCAGTCCAAACATTTTTTCTTCCTTCTCCAATTCCGTGGAGAAGGACTGGGGTTGAGCCTGCCTGCCGGCAGGCAGGGCTAGCTGCAACCACCCTGGTTACCGCAATTATTGCATTTATAACAGGTGCCGCTACGCATCATGATGTGGCCGCAGACATTGCAGGCCGGAGCATCACTTTGCATACTCTTTGTAGCAGCGCTCATTGAATCCATTCCATTTTCAGTCTTTACTGTCTGTGCTGCCCGCTGGTTCTTTACCGGTTGCGGCGCTATCGTTGTTGATGAGGGAGTAACACGAACACTGGATAACTCAGGATCTTTTGCATATTCCAATGGATTGGATGGCACTTCATCCCAGTCATCTGCGCCGGTATTCAGCACTTCGGGTTTGTCCAATACATGCACGAGGTCCGTGCGGCCTAAATATTCATACCCGAGCACCCGGAAGATAAAGTCAACAATGGATGTGGTTGATTTGATATTCGGATGTTCTACAAAACCAGACGGATCAAATCGGGTGAAGGCAAATTTGTCAACAAACTCTTCTAAGGGCACGCCATATTGTAAACCGATAGAAATTGAAATGGCAAAGCAATTCATCATACTGCGCATCGTGGCGCCTTCTTTGGCCATATCAATAAAAATTTCTCCCAATGTACCATCGCCATATTCACCGGTACGAAGGAAGATGGCCTGCCCGTTGATCTTTGCTTTTTGCGTAAAGCCACGGCGCTTGGCCGGCAAGGCACGGCGTTCAACGATGCTGGCTAATTTTCTTTTCAGCTTCGTGTCAGGAGAAGCCTGCACTCTTTTCTGCACTTCTTCTAAAAGTTCTTCTACAGTTAGTTTTCCTAAATCAACGATGTTGGATTCTGGTTGCTGGTTGCTGGTTATGGGTTGCTCTTCACCGGCAATAGTCGTTTCAGTTTTTTTCTTCTTATCAGATTTGTTGCTGAGCGGTTGAGAAAGTTTGGAACCATCGCGATACAAAGCACAGGCTTTGAGTCCAAGTTCCCAACTCAGCAGGTATGCATCTGCAATTTCTTCCACCAATGCTTCATGCGGCAGGTTGATGGTTTTGGAAATGGCGCCGCTGATAAACGGCTGCGCAGCTCCCATCATACGGATATGGCCATGAGCATGAATAAAACGTTGGCCTTTCTTTCCGCATTTATTGGCACAGTCAAAAACGGGCAGGTGTTCATCTCTCAGTAAAGGGGCTCCTTCCAGCATCATGGTGCCGCAGATATAATCATTGGCAGCTTCGATCTCTTCGTCATTAAAACCTAATGCTTCCAGGAGGCTCCATTCAAAATCATTGTATTGTTCAGGTGTAAAGCCAAGACGTTGCAGGCATTCTTCACCCAGTGTATATTTATTGAAAACAAACCCGATCTCAAAAGCAGTGATGGCAGCAGCATCTAATCTTTTTATTTCATCAGCAATAAATCCTTTTTCACTCAATGTCTGGTGATTGATAAAAGGAGCTCCTGCAAAAGAACCTGAACCTGCTGCATATTTAATGATAGCATCGGTTTCTTTTCCTGAATAGCCTAAATTCTTTAATGCAGCCGGTACCGATTGATTGATGATCTTGAAATAACCACCACCACTTAGCTTTTTAAATTTCACCAACGCAAAATCAGGTTCTACCCCGGTAGTATCACAATCCATGACCAGACCAATGGTCCCTGTTGGTGCAATAACAGTTGCCTGTGCATTCCGGTAACCATACTTCTCTCCCATTTCCACCGCATCATCCCAGGCTTTGCAGGCAGCTTTCAGCATGTAGTCGGGGCAATATTGTGATTTAATACCCTGTGGTTTAAGGCTCAGGTTTTCATACTCATCGGCATCATAAGCAGCGAGCCGGTGATTACGCATCACTCTCAGCATATGAGCTTTGTTTTCTTCATAACGGGGAAAAGTTCCAAGTGCCTTTGCCATTTCTGCTGATGTTTTATAAGAAACACCCGTCATGATGGCTGTGATCGCCCCGGCTATTGCTCTTGCTTCTTCACTGTCATAAGGAATACCGCTTACCATCAGCATAGTGCCGAGGTTAGCATAGCCTAATCCCAATGTTCTGTATTCATAACTCAATTGTGCCACTTCTTTGGAAGGGAACTGGGCCATTAATACAGAAACTTCCAATACAACGGTCCACAAACGGCAATTGTATTCATATCCTTCTACATCAAAATGATTTTTTTCTGTGTCAAAGAATTTCATCAGGTTGGCTGATGCCAGGTTACATGCCGTGTTATCCAAAAACATGTATTCGCTGCAGGGGTTGGAAGCTCTTATCTCTCCGCCTTCGGGACAAGTATGCCATTCGTTGATGGTGGTATTATATTGTGTGCCCGGGTCTGCGCAACGCCATGCTGCATAAGATATCTGGTTCCATAATTCTCTGGCAGGAATTTTCTTCATCACTCTTCCATCCATTCTTCCTTTTAATTCCCAATCCTCATCATGCTGAAGTTTTTCAAAAAACGAATTGGGAATGCGAACGGAATTATTGGAGTTCTGTCCACTTACTGTTTTATAAGCCTCCCCTTCGTAATCGCTGGGATAACCGGCACTGATCAACGCACCCACTTTCTTCTCTTCTTCCATTTTCCAGTTGATGAATTGAACTATTTCGGGATGGTCCAGGTCGAGGCAAACCATTTTAGCCGCACGACGGGTAGTACCACCACTTTTTATGGCGCCTGCTGCACGATCGCCTATTTTAAGAAAGCTCATCAAACCACTTGATGTACCACCACCACTCAATTTTTCTCCTTCGCCGCGAAGGTTAGAAAAATTGGTGCCGACTCCTGACCCATATTTAAAGATCCTTGCTTCACGAACCCACAGGTCCATGATACCTCCCTCATTAACCAGGTCATCACTCACACTTAAAATAAAACAGGCATGCGGCTGCGGACGTTCGTATGCTGAAGTAGATTTTTTTAATTGCCCGTCGGCAGCATCAACATAATAATGTCCCTGCGGCTTTCCTTTGATGCCATAACTTTCATAGAGACCTGTATTAAACCATTGCGGGCTGTTAGGCACACACATCTGGTTCAGGATGGAATATACCAGTTCTTCATAAAAGACCTGTGCATCTTTCGCGGAAGCGAAATAATTATAACGTTCGCCCCATACTTTCCAGCAATTGGCCAGGCGATGTGCTACTTGTTTGGCGGATGTTTCTCTGCCGGTGCTGCCATCGGGTTGTGGCACGCCGGCTTTACGAAAATATTTTTGTGCAAGAATATCGGTTGCAATCTGGCTCCACTGTTTGGGTACTTCCACATTATTCATTTCAAACACCACTTCACCACTCGGGTTACGAATAACGGAAGTGCGGTAATCATATTCAAACAGGTCGAACACATTCACGTCATCCCGGGTAAAGCGACGTGAAAATTGCAACCCGCCCTTTGCGGATGCTTTGGTTTTGGTAGCCATAACTAAAGAATTACTTGGGTTAAGTAAAGATGAACAGAGAAGTGAAAATATTTTTAAGTATCTGTATTTCATAGGCAGAGATATTCACATTATGTGGATAAGGGTAGTGTACAATCCGCTGATGCAAGCCTGTGTTGAATCAGGTCATTTCTGCACAGTGGGTATCTTATTTTTGGAAAAATTTTTTTGGAAAATCAGTTGCTGTGTAGTAAAAAAAATCCTGCTCCGGCATGATTCATTTCAAACTCAAACAGGGCAAGGGTTTTTACGATCTGATCGATGAAAAGACCTGATTTTACAGGCATTTTTTTATTGATAATTCCTGGAATGCCCGATGGAAAAGGGTTACAGTTCTTTTGTATCCAAAAAAAAATAAAAAATGAAAAAGAGGATGGAAATTTTCGTTTGAACAGGACGTAAGAACCGGTAATGAGAAAATGGATCATATCATTAGGGTGAATTTCTTTATTCATGTCATCATTATCCCTTTTTTATAACCGCCGGTCTCAATGATAAACTGTCCAAACAGATTATCACCGAAAATTATCCGGAGAAAAGCAGTTTTAAATTTTGTATCCGCAGTTTCTGCTTAAAAGCTTATACCTGTTCTATTTTTAAAATTAGTCCAACCGATTCCGGTATAATGCCGATGTAGTCCCGAAAGCTTTCGGGATTAGGCCAAGGTAGCTGGACTATTATGGATGCACAATCGGTATTATTTGGTTTTCAAGTGGGCAATACGGGAAGTTTTTCGCATTTTTGCAGTGATCAATCAAACCGGATGAAGTCAATTATTTATAACACATTGGCCGAAAGGAAAAGGCAGGGAAAAAAATCCTTTGCTGTGCTGATTGACCCTGACAAGGTTAACAAATCAGTATTGAATGAATTGATAGAGCTGTCTGTCGCTGCCAAAGTAGATTACCTGCTGGTAGGCGGCAGTCTTGTTATTTCTAATCACCTCGATGAATGTGTGCAGCATATCAAACAGAACTGTGATATCCCGGTTATTCTTTTTCCCGGCAGCCCTTCACAGGTAAGCAAGTATGCTGATGCATTATTATACCTCTCTTTGATCTCCGGCCGCAATCCCGAATTACTGATCGGGCAGCATGTTGTATCCGCTCCGTTTGTAAAACAAAGTGGTTTGGAGATCATGCCTACCGGTTATATTGTTATTGATGGCGGAGCACCAACAACGGTTTCATATATCAGCAATGCCGCTCCTGTACCTGCTGATAAAAATGAGATCGCCATGTGCACAGCCATGGCCGGTGAAATGCTGGGCATGAAATTAATTTATATGGATGCCGGCAGTGGTGCCAAACGTCCCATCACAGAAAGCATGATAAAAATTGTAGCCGACCATATAGAAGCTCCTCTTATCATTGGCGGCGGTATTATACAACCGGAGAAAGCCTACCTGAATTGTAAAGCAGGCGCTGATGTAATTGTTGTTGGCAATGCCATTGAAAAAGACGCATCGCTGATCAAGGAGATGAGTGATGCCGTGCATAGCGTGCCGGTTAAGGCCAGTTGATTCACCGTTTATAAGTAAAGAAAGTCTATGAAACATTTTCTCCTCTTTGCCCTGGCAATAGTTTTGAGCACTTTCCTGTATGGACAAGAAACTGATAATAAAACATCCTGTTCAATTATGAAACAGGGAAAGTTCAGGTACCAGAACATTGACGATACGACGGCCTATTTCGAAATAGATAAGAAGGATCATACCGAATACCATAATAGCGGGAAGTACTATATTAAATCCAGCCTAAAGTGGATAACCGACTGCCAATATGAAATGACAATGCTCGAGAATACGATCCCCGATTTCCCATTTAAACCAGGCGATGTGATGACAGTAACCATTAATAAAGTTGAAGGTGATATTATTTATTATACCTCAGAGGTAAATGGATATAAATGGGAAGGCAAGCTTTTGAAAGTAATGAAATAAAAAAAAATCCTCAGAGGCTCATCATCTCTTTAAACTTCACCGTTTGCCTGCGGCTTACTTCTATCTTTTCGCTGCCTTTCAATTCCAGCAAAAGACCACCATTGAAATAAGGCTCGATCTTATCGATCATACGCAGGTTTACAATATGCTTGCGGTTAGCCCGGAAAAAAGTTTTTTCATCCAGTCTTTCTTCCAGCGCATTAAGTGATTTTAAAATAAGCGGTTTGTTGGGGCCAAAAAATACTTTGGCATAGTTGCCCACACTTTCAAATAACCGGATCTCACTTAGTTTTACAAACCAGCAACGTTCGCCGTCTTTTACAAACACCTGGTCATTCTCCGTCAGCATACCCGTGTTATAATTTTCTCCTTCAACCTTTGGTTCCTTATGATCTGACAACTGGAGTTTCTGAATAGCATCGGACAGTCTTTTTGGTTCGATCGGCTTCAACAGGTAATCCAGCGCATTTACTTCAAAAGCTTTTAAAGCAAATTCATCATAGGCCGTGGTAAAAATAACCTGCGGCGTTCTTTCCAATTGTGAAAGCATATCGAAACCTGTTTTGCCCGGCATCTGGATATCCAGGAAGATCAGGTCGGGATGCAGGCTATCTATTTTTGCAAGGCCTTCATCCGCATTGGCGGCTTCGTCTATTATTTCTACTTCGGGGAAATCCTGTAACAGTTTTTTTAATTCGGTCCTGGCTAATCTTTCATCGTCAATAATGATCGCTTTCATAATAATTTGTTTCATTTTTTATTAGGTGTCAGAGGCTCTTCGGGACCTCAGACACCCTTTGTCGGTAACAATACCCTGGCTTCAACTATGGAGCCATTGATCTGTTTTATTTCAAACCTCGCTTTATCGCCATATAATAAATTCAACCGGTTAGTCGTGCTGGAAAGACCAAAACCTTCTTCTCCATTTTTATAACCATTTAAAGAACCGGTGTTTTGAACCGCTAATTCATGATATTCTCCTTTAAAGTCAGAGATCACTTTTACCACACCGCCATTGATCTGCTTACTGATACCATGTTTAATTGCATTTTCCACCAGTGTTTGCAGCATCATCGGCGGCACAGGTTGGTCCAGGGTGTCTTCATCAATTTCATATTCGATTTTCAACCTGTCCTCAAACCGCATATTTTCCAGGGCCAGGTAATCTTTGATAATATTCAGTTCCTTTCCCAATGGGACGGTTTCCACTTTCTCAACCAGCAGGCTGCTGCGCAGGATATTGCTCAATTCAGTTACAGCTGCCCGGGCCCGTTTTGGGTTTTCATCCACGAGGGCACGGATGCTGTTGAGTGAATTAAAAATGAAATGAGGATTTATATGTCCTTTGATCGTTTTTAATTCCAATTCTTTGATGAGTGTTTCCAGCCGGAGAGTGTCCAATTGCTGTTTCCTGCTCTTGGTGACATAATGATACATGAAATAGATCAGGCTCCAGATGAAGAAAAGAATAAAATAAGAAAATGCATGGCTTAAGATCAGCAACAATTTATTGATCAGGTAACTCACACCATTTCTCTCCAGCAATAATTTGTCATCAGGTCTTAATACTTCAGCCCTTATGAGTATTTCCACTTCGATAAAAGAGGCAATCAATGCCAGGCAAAAGGTGACAACAAAAAATTGTAATACCTGTTTGTTTAAATTTTTCTGCAAGATCCCCAACCGGAAAATAACTTCCCTCATCATATGAGATATAACAACACCTACGACCAGGATCACGCCCAGCCTCCAGAAGAATTCAGGATTCAATTTATCAAAAGAGAAAGCAAAGAAAATATTGATCAGGGCAAAGCTTCCCCACCCTATTAATTGAAAAAGCCAATATTGCATCCATTTCTTTTGCATGGGCATCAAAGCTAACTAATCTCCCCTGCCTGCAGACCCCGTAAATATACCAGTGGTGGATTGGTTTTACAAGTGGGAGATTTAAGTGTAATAACTCTGTTAAATAAGGCTAAACGACTAAATATAAGACTAATTGGTCTTTATTATGTTATCCCATCGATCCTTTTGCTATTATTAGAATAGTCATCCGGTACCCATGAGAACCCTACACCACCTTTTGATAAGGATTTTCCTTATTGTTGTGATTGTGCATCTGCCCAAAAGCCCTTCCTTCTCGCAAGGAAGAGTGGTGATCAATGAATATTTGCCCTGGCCGGCAAATGGTTGTGGCAATTCCGCAGAATTTGTTGAACTATTGAATTTTGGTCCCGGGCCAATGAATATTGGTTGTTATATTCTTACAGATGGTGACTATTCAATTACTATTCCTGCAAATACCATATTGCAACCCGGCCAATTCTACGTTATCTCGGGAACAAATACAATTACATTCCCATGTGGTAATATAGACAGCACTATCCACCCTCATTTAAACTGGACCACCTGTAATTGCACCAGTGCTACTATTCCTGTAACCGGAGCTGGATTTATGACTGATGGAGGTTCTGCCAACGAGCAGGTTGTATTATTAGACCCCAACCTGAAAGTAGTAGATGCTGTGGCTAGAGCCTTGCCCGTTGAATCCTCTTCAGCGATCACTACCTCAACGGCAGGCGGGCAATGTACATCCAGAACTTTTGATCTGGATACTATGAATATCAGTTATGAAACAATCGGTGAGTCAGCAGGCCGGGGCAACAGCTATGCACGAAGAGTAGACGGGGACTGTGGTTGGTTAAAAGATACTCATGAAAGCGGCAATGCCACCAATAATACCGGCGAATATACCTCTTCGGTTACATACAGTTTTTACTATATAAACTCAATGGCCTGTCCTGATGACGGCCAGGTGGCCGTAACCGTGCACGCAAACGATTATACCGATGTATTTCCCATGTCTTATATCCTGGCTTATGATTCAGACAGCGATGGTCTTTTTGAAACAACCGATTCCTATACTTATGGTTCGGTAACCAATCCAAATTCAATAACAATCAGTAATCTTATCCCCGGCAGTTACCGCCTGACTGTTTCATCTGTAAAGGATTGCTATCTTCATACTTTCCCTTTTACCATCTTAGATTGTTTCGATGAACTTCCCGTTAAGCTTATTTCATTTAGTGCACACAAATACAATAATAATATTGAGTGCTATTGGACAACAGGAAATTCAGAATTCCTGAAAAACGTTTTTATTGAACGAAGTGCCGATGGTTTACAGTTTTCACCTGTCACTGTTATACCTGTGCCACCGGCTACTAACAGCTTATGGAGTTCCGGTGATCGGTTCAGTGATAATGGTATGTTATTTTACAGGCTCAGGCTTCAATCGCAAAATGGAAAGGAAACCTTTTCTCCAACGATAAAACTAAATACTGCTGAGTTCTCTGTTGGGCGCATCTGGCCTAACCCGGTAAAAAGCCTGCTTTTTATTGAATCCTTCTCTTCTGGTCCCGGCATTTTTGAATACAAGATTTTTAATACCAGCATACAAACAATTCTTATTGGAGAAATACCCCTTCGTACAGGAATTAATTCCTTTTCTATTCCTGTTCAGCAACTGCAGTCGGGTGCATATTTTCTCATTTTACAAAGCAAAAACAATCCAGGTCAGTTGGCACATCTCCGTTTTGTAAAAATATAGCCGGTAAACTTATCTTAGTTTACAATTGCCGACCCTATTTCTGAAATTATGTTTGGTAATGTTTAGCATTCCGGATAGCCAGAAAACATTAATTTTACAGCGTCTAAACCGCAGTAATGGAAATTACACCCGGACCTTTGCTTAGAACTATTGATTCCCCTGCCGACCTTAAGAAACTTCCCAGGGAAAAATTACACCAGGTATGCGATGAGTTGCGCCAGTACATAATTGATGTAGTAAGCGTTTATGGAGGTCATTTTGGCGCCAGCCTGGGCGTAGTGGAACTGACAACTGCGCTTCATTATGTATACAACACTCCCTACGATCAATTGGTCTGGGATGTTGGTCACCAGGCATATGGGCATAAAATATTAACCGGTCGCCGGGATAATTTTACCAGCAACAGAAAATATAAGGGACTGAGCGGTTTTCCCAAACGCACTGAAAGTATATATGACACATTTGGAGTTGGACACTCATCTACTTCCATTTCTGCAGCACTTGGTATGGCGATGGCGGCAAAATACAAAGGTGAAACTGACAGGAAGGTGGTTGCAGTTATTGGTGATGGCGCCATGACAGCTGGTTTGGCTTTTGAAGGAATGAACCATGCCGGTGTTGCCGATACCGATATGCTTATCATTCTAAATGATAATTGCATGGGCATCGATCCGAATGTAGGTGCATTGAAAGAATACTTAACCGACATTACGACATCTCCTACTTATAATAAAGTAAAGGATGATGTATGGAAGCTGATGGGCAAGTTACCCGTTGGTAAAAGATTTACCCGTGCCATGGGTCACAAACTGGCTGAAGGATTAAAAGGAATGGTAAGCAGCAGTTCAAATCTTTTTGAAGCATTAAAGCTTCGGTATTTCGGCCCGATCGACGGGCATAATGTAGCCAAGCTTGTTGATACATTAAAAGACCTGCGCAATATTCCGGGGCCCAAGATCCTTCATATCATTACTACGAAAGGAAAAGGATATTCTTTGGCAGAGAAAGACCAAACCAAATGGCATGCGCCGGGTTTGTTTGATAAAATAACAGGTGAGATACAGAAAAAGAAATTTGACCTGCCCCAGCCACCCAAATACCAGGATGTATTTGGATATACGATCATTGAGCTGGCGGAGAAGAATGATAAAATATTCGGCATCACACCCGCTATGCCTTCGGGTTCTTCATTAAAATACATGATGGAGAAAATGCCGCACCGGGCTTTTGATGTTGGTATTGCTGAACAACATGCTGTCACACTCAGCGCCGGCATGGCCACACAGGGCATGAAAGTTTTTTGCAATATTTATTCCTCTTTCATGCAAAGAGCTTATGACCAGGTGGTGCATGATGTTGCGATCCAAAACCTTCCTGTGATATTCTGTCTCGACCGGGCAGGTTTGGTTGGTGATGACGGGCCAACGCACCATGGCTGTTATGATATTGCATACCTGCGTTGTGTGCCAAACATCATTGTAAGTGCGCCGATGAATGAAAGTGAATTAAGGAACCTGATGTACACGGCGCAATTAGATTCTACCAAAAATCCTTTTGTTATCCGTTATCCCCGCGGGGAAGGTGTAATGCCGGAATGGAAAACAGAGATGAAAGAAATAAAGATCGGCACCGGGAGAAAATTGAAAGACGGGAAAGATATTGCCATTCTTTCTTTTGGTCACCCGGGAAATTTTGCCGCTGCTGCCATCAGGGAATTAAAAAATGATGGTTTGAATCCCGGGCATTATGATATGCGTTTCGCAAAACCACTTGATGAAAATTTATTGCATGAAGCCTGCAGGCTTTATGAAAAAATAATCACTGTGGAAGATGCTGCCATCGAAGGTGGTTTTGGAAGCGCTGTACTGGAATTCATGGCGCAACATGGGTATAAGAATGATATTAAAATTCTTGGTATCCCTGATAAAATTGTTGAACACGGTACTCCTAAAGAACTTCATAAGGAATGTGGTTATGATACGCAGTCCATTATTGATGCAGTGAGAGAAATGATGAAAGAAAAAATACAAGTGAAGACTACCGGGTAAGTCCTGGCGATCTCTAAGAAATTAACCCCGGCTGGCCGGGGTTTTTTATTAAATAAATATTTGTATCTTTTTACCCGCTTATCAATACCCTCTTTATAACTACTTCATTAGTCCTGCCCGGGAATTAATCATTCAAATAATAATTTCCGGTTATGAATAAATCATCTTTTGTTTCCATTTCAATTTTCCTGCTGGCCATTTTTTGTATAAAGCCAGAACTGTCCCGCTCCCAGGACATAACCGGTAAATGGACCGGGACCATGTCAATGGAGATCATCTCCCAGCATGAATTTGGTAATTCAACAACCAGGGTATACCTCACGATAACCGAAAACATAGTTACAGGTTCTGTCGAAAGTTCATCTAAAAGGATTGTAGAAGGAAAAGAAGTCGGCAGATCTTCCTGTACAGGCGCAGGAAAGGGAGAATTATGGCGGGTGGCTTTTAATTACGATGCGGAAACTTATGACCTGCAGGCTATTTCTCCCTTATATACTTGTACACACAACAATTTAATTCTTGGTACTACAGAAACAGAACATATGGCTAACGGACTCGATCTCATTGCCAATGACAACCCAATGGGTGATAACCGAAATGTTCTTACAGGTACTAAAATAGAGACCGGGGATATAGCGGGAATCGGGAAGTCAACCACAACAATTACCTGGTCACTTAAGAGCGGACCGATGAATGCTGAACTTATTGTTAGCCCGGATGATTATGATGACTGGCTACCTAAACCCGGCCGGGATGAATTGACAAAAGGTTCGGTCATGAAGATCAATCTAAAAGTTAGAGGCATAAATGGTCAACCTCTTATAGTAAAAGCAAAAAGATTTGAGCTCACACTTTCCTATACTTCTATTGAACCGGGAATCACCATTAATTATCCCGTAAGTCCAAGGGCCAATCAACTCCCTGATCTTCGTTTTTTGAAGCTGGGAATTGGAGAAAGTATTGAAGAAGACCAATTTTTATCCATACCCTGTAACGATGGTTCAACAGGTAAAGTGAGTATTGCCTCTTATGACGGAGGCGGATGGACTGTCCTCTCAGTTGTAGCCATTCTTAAAGATGATACCCGCATCAAGGGACACCTGTTCGTATCCGGCGGTGAAGAAGAGATCCGCATTCCAAAAAGAGATATAGGATCAAAAATTGCTACCAAATGGCTTAACGAAAATAGAAATCCCGGCGAAATGGATGACAAAGAAGAAACGGATGAAAATCATAATAAGGGAGATGGGTTGACTGCTTATGAAGAATATCGTGGCGTGATGTCCCTGGACACATTTCGCAGGCTTGATCCCAATAAAAAAGAATTGGGTTTCATGATAAAACAATGGGAGTTTGGTCTTTTTAAAGAGGGGCTTCTTCGTTTTCAAAAGGCAAGTGGTATAAAATATCTTCTTTTTGGCAGGAACGAGATCCCTGATAACAGGCGGTTAAATCAAAATGCTTTGTCTGCACATGATTTTAACCAGTTTGTTCTAAGACTTAGTAAGGGTGCTAATAATGGTGACATAGATATATATGGTTTTAGAATAGTAGCCTGGGGGCTAACTTATCCGCACAATGATATCCCTGCCCGTGTAACACATATCTCGATTGATGTGGATAGGATCCGTGCATGGTACCAACAGGCAGTGCGTGCATATGGAGCTGCTAACCTTCCTTTCACGGACAAGGACCTTATAGCCAGTACTACTGCACACGAAATAGGGCATGGTCTTAGTCTTCCTCATCATGGAACTGAAATACCCAATTTGACAGGCGACTTCAATGTCGTGAGCAATCCTCCCCGGGTATTCAATGCCGATGCCACACATAGTTGGGAAGAATCGCGTAGACCTTATCCGATTGATGGAGCGATAGGGTCACCCGGAAATAATGAAAGTGGTAATGTCTCCTGCTTTATGTGCTATCGAAACAAGACGACTTGGATCCGAAAAACTAATGCCAATAACGAACTTGCTTACTACCGGGTTCCGTGGTTAGCAGCAGGGATCTTGTTTTGTCCTGAGATAAAAGGGACTGGCATAAATGCCGGCGATGAATATTTCGGAAACGGGATCGCCGGCAATTGCCTGGGTAATCTTAAATTGAGAGATTAAATTATTTCTTATCAAAAAAAATTTGCTGGCGAAATAGTTTATCTTCATAAGAGCTGTTATTGCTAATGAATTCCACCCCATGGACGAATATTTCACTTAAAAATATTCAGTTGTGCGAACCATACCTTTTTCATTCTTTGTGATCCTTTCTGCGTTGATCCTTTTGTCGAATTCCGAACACAAAAAGTATCGACCCATTCCTCCTGAAGATATTGGCCGGTGGACGGGTACAATGACACTACACAAAAAAGTTGAAGGGGCTACCGGTAGTAGCGATCTTAGGGTAACGGTATCATTCATCAATGCCCTCCCGACCTTATACCGGGATGAAAATGAGAACCCCGAGCTTGATTTTAAAGATGATAAAGGCACGGGCACATCAACCTATCATGCTGAAGGTTTATTTGCAGGAAAAAAAACAGGCGTTACAGATTGTAAAGGAACTGGTCTATCAGAGTTACACGAGATCGTAATTGACCTGGAAAACAAAGAATATAGTATCCAGGCAAGCGGACCGATATGTAAAGGTCAAAGTATCTCTTACCTGGAAGGAGTAACCAGGCCCTATGAATCAGAAGATGTGGGGATCAGTACCGGTGTACAACCTTTGACAAATAAAAATGTGTTGGATGGCACAAAATCATGGACAGGGGAACTTGTAGGTGGATTAGGAACCGGTACAACGACCATTATCTGGCACCTGGAAAGAACCACAAATAATAATGCTGAGCTCATCGTTACCCCGGAAGATTATGATAACTGGTTACCCAAACCGGGTCGGGATGAATTGACGAAAGGCACCGTCATGAATATCAATTTGAAAGTTAAAAGCACCAATGGCAAACCTCTCAGCATAAAAGCAAAATCATTTGAACTCACACTTTCTAATACTTCCGTTGAACCGGGAATTACCATTAATTATCCCGTGAGTCCGCGGGCCAAGCAGCTCCCTGATCTTCGATTTTTGCCGGTGAGTATTGCGGAAAGTATTGAAGAAGATCAATTCATATCCCTACCCTGTCATGATGGTTCAACAGGCAAAGTGATCATAGGTTCTTACGATGGGGGCGGTTGGACAACACTAACAGCAGAAGCTATTCTTGAAGACGATACCCGAATCAAAGGACATTTGTTGATCTCCGGGGGTGAACAACAGATCCGCATCCCAAAAAGAGATAAGGGATCAATCATCGCTACTTCCTGGCTTAAGGCTAATAAAGATCCCGGCGAAATGGATGATAAGGAAGAATCGAATGGTAATGAAAATAAGGGAGATGGGTTGACTGCCTATGAAGAATACCGCGGTGTGGTATCTATGGATACATTTCGCAGGCTTAGCCCCATTAAAAAGGAATTGGGTCTGCTGATAAAACAATCGGAGTATGGTTTTTTTAAAGAAGGATTTCGTCGTTTTGAAAATGCAAGTGATATTAAAATTTATGTTTTTGGACAAAACGAGATCCCCGATAACAGGCGGTTAAATCAAAATGCTAAGTCAGCACATGATTTCAAACAGTTTGTTCTAAGACTTAATAAAGGAAATAATAATGGTGAAAAAGATATTTATGGTGCTAATGTAGTAGCATGGGGTGTAGCTTATCCAAAGGTCGATATCCCAGCCAGGGTAACCCATATCTCGATTGATGTGGATAGGATCCGTACCTGGTACCAAGGGACAGTACGTGCATATGGGGCTCATAGCCTTCCTTTCACAGACAGGGACCTGGTGGCCAGTACTACTGCACACGAAATTGGACATGGTGTAAATCTTCCACATCATGGACGTGCATTACCCAATTTACCAGGCGACTTTAATGTCGTAAGTAATCCTCCCCGAATATACAATGCTGATGCCACAGGTAGTTGGGAAGTCACCGATAGACCTTGGACGATTGATGGAGCGATAGGGTCACCCGGAAATAATGAAAGTGGTAATGTTTCCTGCTTTATGTGCTATCGAAACAAGGTGACCTGGGTCCGAATAATTACTGACAACAACGAGCTTGTTTACTACCGGGTTCCGTGGTTAGCAGCAGGGATCCTGTTTTGCCCTGAGATAAAAGGGACAGGCATAAATGCTGACAATAAATATTTCGGAAACGGGATCTCCGGCAATTGCCTTGGTCATATTAAATTGAGAGATTAAAATTTTTATTATAAAAAAATAGTTAACATGAAAAAAATAATATTTTTTTCGGGAGCCATACTGGGATTTTGTGTCCGGTCTTTTTCACAGATCCAGGGCGATGTAACTGATCCGAAAGATAAAGGGATTCCCAATGCTATAATAATAGCAACGGATTCGGTCAAAAAATCCGTTGACACTGTTAAGTCAGATAGCCGGGGATTTTATTCTTTCGACCATCTAAAACCCGGTAATTACAAGATCGAAATAAAGGCTGCTGGTTTTCAACCTGTCATTATAAAAAATATCGTGGTGAAAGAAGGAGAAATCGGCCTGGTTGAGGACGATCTGTACAATGGACAGAGACTTAATATTACCCTGAACCCGGCTAAGGTTCCTAAATAATTTATTGGCGCTGCTCAATAACCCTATCCAACCACTGTATCATTAAACATCTGAACATATTTACGTTTATATTCCTGCGGCGTAAGCCCGGTCAGTCTTTTGAAAATATTGCGGAAGAAACCAAAATCACCATAACCTACTTCCATGCAAACCTGTTCAACGGTAAGTTTTCCTTTTTCCAGTAACCGTTTTGCCACTTCGACTCTTACCCTTTGAATGTATTCAAGTGGAGTGTTACCCGTTATAGCTGTAAATTTCCTGATAAAAGTTCTTGCCGACATGTTGAATTTTTCTGCCAGCCCGTTTATCGTCAGTAGTTCATCATAATTTTTTTCAATAAAATCCTGCACCCTGCCAATATCATAATCTTCATGATTGCGCTGAAGATTGAAAATAGAAAATGAATGCTGGCTGCTGTCATGCACCTGGATCATAAACACTTTGGAAGCTGCCAATGCCATATCCCTGCCGCAAAATTTTTCGATAAGGTAGATCATGAGTGATGTAAATGCAAAAGCGGCCCCGCTGGAATAGATCCTTCCTTCATCAACAATTATTTTATCATCTTCCACTTTGATCTTTGGGAAAAGTTGTTTGAAATAAGCAGATCCCATCCAATGTGTGGTGGCCCTTTTGCCATCCAGCAAACCTGTTGAAGCCAATGCAAAGGCACCCAGGCACATTGACGCAACATCCGCTCCCCTGTCATATTGTTTGCGAATCCATTTTATCATCGCCGCCTCCTGCTGCAGCGTGTCTTCAATGGTTGTAAAATTCATAGCGGGAATACAAACCAGGTCATATACTTTCCGGTCATTCATCGTCATGTTACCCACCATATTAAAAGGCTGTTTGGCAACCAGGTTATCCGTATTCACAATATCCACGTCAAAAAATGTTTTTGCTTTTACCCCAAGCGACTTTGATATGCCAGGCAATTTCGCAAGCATATCATAAGGTCCCGCCACACTGCTGGCTACTGCTCCCTCAAAATTGAGGATAGCAACTTTCATATTTGGCATTTTGATACCTGTTTTATGTAATACAAATGTATCAATTAAAACAGGGGAAAATTGGGTTTGGCGTAATCATCATTATGTTTTGGCAATAATGCCTTTGGCGGAATCGCCATAAGCCTCCTAGTTTTGTGCCATACGAAACAATCTTGGTAATTTTAATTAAAAAATCAAAACAATGGATAAGACAACCAACTCCCTCAACTGGTTTGAGGTTCCGGCAATGGATATTGCCCGGGCAAAGAAATTTTACGAGACCATTTTTAATATCCAACTGATGGATATGCCCGAAATGATGGGTATGAAAATGGCAGGCTTCCCCGCCGAAATGGGCAGTGGTAAAGCCAATGGCGCCCTTGCACAAAGCCCCATGCACAAACCTTCTATGGATGGCTGTGTGATCTACCTCAATGCCAACCCGGACATTGATGCTGTGATAAACAGGATCGAAGGAGCCGGTGGAAAGATCGTCATGCCCAAAACTTCAATTGGAAAGGACATTGGCAATATGGCTTTTTTTGTTGATACCGAAGGAAACAAAATGGGATTACATGCCGGACCGGTAAAATAAATGAACCCTGGATCATAACAATTAAATAAAAGAAATGAAAGCTGTAATGGTTCGCTATAAAGTAAAAGCTGATAAGGCTGAGGAAAACAAACAATTGATCAGGGCGGTGTTTGAAGAACTGAAAGCAAAGCAACCGGCCGGTATCCGCTATGCCACGTTTGTATTTCCTGATGCTGTATCGTTTGTACACATAGCATTCATTGAAACAGCAGACGGGAGTAATCCTTTAACCATGACAAATGCATTCAAAGCATTTCAGCAAAATATAAAAGATCGTTGCGAAGAACCGCCGGTGGCCATGGATATAAATGAAGTTGGTTCTTTTAATTTTTTCAACTAGACCCGGAAAATATCTTTTTACTATTATCCTGTTCAATAATAATTACTAATAGCAAAACTATAAATTATGGCAAAATCAATGTATCAAACAGAGATCATTTTCAACCTGAACACCCGTCTTTTCCTGAATGCATTGGAAGGAGTAACTGAAGCACAGGCCAAAGAAAGGATCAGCGACCACAACAATCCGCTTAACTGGTTAGTGGCGCATACCATATGGGCACGGTACAATACCTGTGCGATGCTGGGCAGACCAGCTGCCAAAAATCCTTTTGATGGACTGTTCGAAAATTTCAAACCATTTGATGCTGCCGCAAACTATGGCACACTGGCCAATGCAAAAACAGAATGGAATAAAGCAAGTGAATTGCTGAAAGAAGCCCTGGCAACTGTTACAGAAGAACATCTTGCTGCAGATTGTCCGTTCAAAAGCCCGAGCGGCGATTTTTCATTCGGAGGCACCATTGCTTTTATGGCACAGCATGAAAGTTATGATATCGGGCAAATTGGTCTTTTGAAAAAATATTTCACGAAGGAAGCAATGAGTTATAAATAATCTGAATTGGCAATTTTGAAAAGTGAGCAGTCCTGCTCACTTTTTTTATGCCCTATGGTCATTCAGTGGGAAGCATTTGGAATTGAAGGATACAGGAAATAACTTGCATAGAAATAAAAAAATCATACAATGATCAAAGGAGTGCATACCATGTTTTACAGTTCTGATGCAGCAGGCCTCAGGACTTTTTTGCGTGACAAACTGGGATTGAAAGCAAGGGATATTGGCCATGGCTGGCTGATCTTTGATCTGCCGGAAGCTGATATGGGATGTCACCCTGCAGATGAAACAGAAGGAGCAACATCCGGTACGCCCAATATTTCTTTTTATTGTGACGATATCAAAAAGACCGTTGAAGAATTAAAAGCCAAAGACGTAAAATTCAAAGGAGAGATTGAAGATCATGGATACGGGCTTGTTACTTTTTTCCAGGCACCGGGAGATTTCTGGATACAACTTTATCAACCTAAATACTAAACGCTCATTGATTGGCTGAGCCGGCATTTTATGTACGATCAGTTAATAATTGTAACTTTCTGTAAATTTTATTGATCCTAAATTATCTTATGAGATATTTTACCGTTTGTTTTCTTGGCCTGTTAATACCGGCTATTGTTTCAGCCCAACTGAAAATTGGCGTCAAAGGCGGGCTTAATTTCGCCAACATTACCAATGCATCATCCATAAAAGCCGGCACACATACCGGCTATATGATCGGCGGATACATTTCACCAAAACCTAAAAAACTCCTTGGCTTTCGTTCTGAAATTATTCTTTCCCGCCAGGGTTACGACTATAAAACAAATACGAATTCAGGAAATGTGAATCTCGACTACCTCTTGCTTCCGGAACTCATCACGCTGAACTTCACTAAACTGGTGCAACTGCATGTAGGCCTGCAAGCTGCTTTTTTATTAAATGCGAATGTGGACAGCACCGGTTCGGGCAGCGGCAGCCTGTTTGATTATTTTAAACGGTTTGATTATGGAGTGGCAGGAGGTATAGAAATTTACCCGATCCTGGGTTTGTTCGTTGGCGGCAGGATCAATGTCAGTTTTAATGATGTAAGTGTGGGTGGCAACCGGCCCAATTTCATTCCTGATGTGAATGCAAAAAATAATGTCGTGCAATTGTATGCAGGATGGAGATTCTAACCTTTGGATAAGATTACGGTGAGCCGGCTGCCGGGATAATACTTTAATTACCTGGTTACCGGAATTTCAAAGTACATTTAAAGTATGCAACTGCAGCATACTTTTTCTTTTGTATATAAAACAGTGAAAAAATTATTACTGCCGCTCACCCTATTCTTTACCCAGTCCATCTATTCTCAGGTCACTAATTCCGTTTTTATTGACAACATGTATGCTACCGGCTGGATATATCTCTACCGTAATCCTGACAGCGCCTCCTGGTTTTTTGAAAAAGCAAAGAAAGAAAGTGAGAACAGCAACTATTTTCCGGGGATGGTCATGTATCACAATTACAATGCAGCCCTTCAAATTGCGCTGGGTCAGAATGAAAAAGCCCTGGAACAATATGACCAGGCTATTGCAATCGCACAAAAAAATAACCTGGAAACTGATGTGGGGACTACCTATATGAAAAAAGGGATCCTCAGTCAATTAATGGGTGACGATGCCCATGCCGCTGAAAGTTATCTTTCTGCTGCTTCCTTACTAAAAACAAATGTGGACAGAAAAAAAATTATCGGGTTATATAAAAACATTCTTTCAACCCTTAATAACCTGCAACAGCAAAACCATTCCCTCCAGAATGTATTGCCTGCCCTGAAAAAAGATAATACCGGTGAAAAAGAAATTGTCTCAATTCTTTCACAGAAAAAAACAAATGAAACCAGTCTCGATTTTCCTGACCAAACTACGCTTAGTGATATCACCGGCGGAAACATTTATGTGATCTTTGGAGGCGCCAAATTTCCTATCGCCGATTTTTATGTGTTGAATAACTATAGCAATTACCGCAGTATCAGAAAAATTCCGGATGGAATGTCTTTCAGGATACCTGATATACCCCGTGAGGGTACTATCCTGAGTCAGGCCAATGATCGGGGTAAGGTTTATTTGATAAAAGACAAAATGCGTCATCTTATAGAAAACCCGAAGGTATTAGAGTTTTTTGGAGGATGGGATGCCTTGTGTTCAGTACCGCCAAATACACTGAAACAAATACCGGATGCCGGGGATACAGTAACCCTGCAAAACGTATTGACCACTTTTAATTTCAAACAGGAATATGAAGTGCTGATTGATACATTAAAAACTACTTTAATTGAAAATACCCGGTTACTGACTGAAGTCGGCAAAAAATTAAAAACAAAGAATAATAAACTTCAAAACAGGAAAATCCTTCTATGGACGTTTCTTGTTGGTATTCTGGCATTATTATCTATAGCGTTTTTGCTGGTGAGGAATTCCCGTCAAAAACAAAAACTACACCAACAGTCTTTGCAGGCACTAAAAGCAGAACAGGAATTGCAGCGTAAAATGGAATTGGAAAAAGAAAGGACAAGGATAGCCACTGATATGCATGATGACCTTGGAGCAGGTTTATCAAGAATAAAATTCCTGAGTGAAACAATCGGTTTAAAAAAACAACAGCAACAACCGATAGAAGAAGATATCATCAAGATCAGGGAATATGCACATGAGATGATTGACAAGATGGGGGAAATTGTATGGGCGTTGAATGAAAAGAATGATTCTTTAAGCGACCTGTTGTCTTATACCCGTTCGTATGCTGTGGAATATCTGACTCAAAATGGAATACAGTGCCGGGTAATGATACCTGATGATTTCCCGCCTATTTTGGTAAGTGGTGAGTTTCGCAGGAATATTTACCTTGTTGTAAAAGAAGCTCTGCACAATATTGTAAAATATGCACAGGCAACCCTAGTCACTATTAACATTGAAACCGATAAAAAACTTATTGTAACTATTCAGGATAATGGCATAGGTTTTAACCAAAACGAAACCCGCCTTTACAGCAATGGAATAATAAATATAAAAAAACGTAT
The DNA here is from genome assembly GCA_035318845.1 of Chitinophagaceae bacterium. GTDB lineage: Bacteria > Bacteroidota > Bacteroidia > Chitinophagales > Chitinophagaceae > JJ008. The sequence goes on along the minus strand of DATHDV010000093.1, from coordinate 31,689 downwards.
AAAGGATATTGACGGCACAGTACAAATTGAATCAACAGAAGGAACTAGTATCTGTCTGACTGTACCCCTGTCCGTATAACTTTCGTTCTATTGGTAACACCAGAACACAAAACTACTTTCGAAGCAACTAATGAGTATTACCATTTGTATAGTTGAAGACCTGGACGAAGTAAGAGAAGGTTTGAAGCAATTCATTTCATTGAATCCTGAATTCAATGTATTGGACACATTTAGTACGGCTGAAGAAGCTTTACATGCAATTCCCCGGCTGAAACCGGAAATTGTGATAATGGATATCAGCCTTCCTGGTATGAATGGCATTGAGTGTATCCGGCAGGTAAAAGACAAAAGCCCTTCCACACAATTCATGATGTTCACCGTATATGAGAATGACGAAAAAGTATTTGAAGCGTTGAAAGCAGGTGCTTCAGGATACCTGCTGAAAAACACAGGTTTGGTGCAAATAATAGAGGCATTAAAAGAATTGCATAATGGCGGCAGCCCCATGAGTGCCAATATTGCCCGTAAACTGGTAACTGTTTTTCATGATAAAGAAAAAGAAACAGCAACGATTGAAGTTTTATCCAAACGGGAAAATGATGTTCTGCAATTACTGTCCAAAGGTTTGTTGTATAAAGAAATTTCCGACCAGCTCTCCATCTCCACCGGAACAGTCCGGCAGCATATTCACCACATTTATGAAAAGCTGCATGTGCAGAACCGCACTGAAGCTTTGAATAAAGCATTTGGGAAAAACTAATCTTAATTTCCGCCGCTAACTTTCGTTCTATTGTTCCGCTTTGTCTTTTAAGATAGGTTTGAAAAAATTTATAACATGAAAAAGTTACTATTGCCTTTGTTGTCCATTTTATTATTCACTGCCTGTCAAAAACAAATTACCAGGGAAAATGAACAAAAAGTACCCGAAGAAAAGAGCAGCCTTGCTGCAAAAAGCCCAACTGGTAAAATTGATGTTTGTCATTATGATGTGGCCACTGCCTCCTGGCATTCGATCAATATTAATTTAAACGCCTGGCCGGAACACCAGGTTCATGGTGATGTACGACTGGATGACCAGGATGGCGATGGTTATGTGCCCAATAATGCATGTGGCTATGGTACACCCGGTGATTGCAATGATAATAATGCCGCTATCAACCCCGGAGCCACTGAAATATGCGGCAATAACATTGACGAAAACTGCAATGGAATGAGTGATGACCTGTGTTCATTATCTATCGGAGACTCTTATCAGGGAGGTAAAATTGCCTACATACTGCAACCCGGCGACCCCGGATATGTTGCTAACGAGACGCACGGTTTAATAGCCGCACCAAGCGACCAAAGCACAGTTGCCTCTTGGGGTTGTGATGGAACTGAACTATCCGGAGCTGATGGTACAGCCATTGGAACAGGGAACCAAAACACCATCGACATCATGGCTGGCTGCGCTGAAGGGAGTATAGCAGCAAGGATATGCGGCGAACTGACTTTGGGTGGTTATAATGACTGGTATTTACCAAGTATAGACGAGTTGCATAATTTGTATACAAACCGGATAGCCGTTGGCGGTTTTGTCAGTGGAATCTATTGGAGTTCTTCGGAGGGCGGCAACGGTACTGCGTGGGGCAAGGACTTCAGTGACTTCCCAGGTTCGGTCATCAGCAGCAAGGTCAGCACGTACCGTGTCCGTGCTGTCCGGGCTTTTTAAATAATAAAAAAATATCTACCCATTCTGACAACCTGTATCTCTGTTCTCTGTATTTAATATTGAAAATAAAAAACTTAAAATATGAAAAAATTATTATTGCCTTTGTTGTCCATTTTATTATTCACTGCCTGTCAAAAACAAATTACCAGTGAAAATGAACAAAAAGTACCCGGAGAAAAGAGCAGCCTTGCTGCAAAAAGCCCAACTGGTAAAATTGATATTTGTCATTATGATGTGGCCACTGCCTCCTGGCATTCGATCAATATTAATTTAAACGCCTGGCCGGAACACCTGGCGCATGGTGATATACGACTGGATGACCAGGATGGCGATGGTTATGTGCCCAATAATGCATGTGGCTATGGTACACCCGGTGATTGCGATGATAATAATGCCGCTATCAACCCCGGAGCCACTGAAATATGCGACAATAACATTGACGAAAACTGCAATGGAATGAGTGATGATCTGTGTTCATTATCTATCGGAGGTTCTTACCAGGGTGGAATAATTGCCTACATACTGCAACCAGGCGACCCCGGATATATTGCCGGCCAAACCCATGGCTTAATTGCCGCAGCCTCCGACCAAAGTATAGCAGCTACGTGGGGTTGTTTTGGAACACTAATATCCGGAGCCGATGGTACAGCCCTTGGAACAGGGAATCAAAACACCATCGATATTATGGCTGGTTGCGCCGAAGCAGGAATAGCTGCAAGGCTATGTGGTGATTTGGTATTAAACGGTTATAGTGATTGGTATTTACCATCAAAGGACGAGTTGAATAAATTGTATATAAATAAAGTTGCAATTGGCGGTTTTGCCAGTGACGGCTATTGGAGTTCTTCGGAATACGTCGACGGCGGTGCGTGGGACCAGTTCTTCGACGATGGCAGCCAGGGCGTCGGCTACAAGGACTACACGAACCAGGTTCGTGCTGTTCGTGCTTTTTAAATAATAAAAATATATCTATCCATCCCGACAACCTGTATCTCTATTCTCTGTATTTAATATTGTAAATAAAAATTTTTAAAATGAAAAATTTATTCCTCCTCATTTTCCTGACCGCAACCTCTTTTTTTGCCCATGCACAAAATGTAGGAATAGGAACTCCCACCCCCGAATTCAAACTCTCCTTAGATAATGACGGAGGAATAATTGCCAAAGGAACTGTCAATTCAGGAGCAACTCTGATTACCAGCGGAGCAGGTACACGAATGTTATGGTATCCAAACAAAGCAGCATTCAGAGCAGGGTATGTAAACGGAACGCAATGGGACGATGCAACTATTGGGTCCTATTCTTTTGCATCGGGTTATAATACCACTGCAAGCGGAGGTTTTTCAACCGCCATCGGGTTTAATGCCACAGCCAGTGTAAGTCAATCAATCGCCATAGGATATTTTGCCACAGCAAGCGGAAGTGCATCAACCGCCATGGGATATTCTGTTTCCACAAACGCAAAAACAGGTTCATTTGCTGTTGGAGACGCTTCAACAAATACGATTATGAACTCCAGCACAGAAAATCAATTCAGCGCCCGCTTTGCAGGGGGCTACCGTTTGTTCAGTGATGCGGCAACTACGGATGCTAACGGAATGTTTTTAACCGCAGGCAATGTTGGAATTGGCACTACAACTCCTCAGGCCAAACTGGATGTAAACGGGAGTATAAAAGTCAATTCACTGACTATCGCCACCGGGGGCGCTGTATTTGATTTTTTAATAAAGAATGATGCTACAGGCCTGGTTAGTTTCAGGAAAGGAAATGTGGGAATTGGCATTAATTATATTATTGCGCTGCAAGGTTCATATCCGTCCCCAAACCCTCCTTTCGTAGATGGAACTTATATTGGCGAGATCAAATTATTTTCTGGTTATAATCCGCCATTTGGCTGGGCCCTTTGTGACGGGCAACTTTTAACCGTCAATTCAAATATTCTTCTTTTTGCACTCATAGGGACTACTTATGGCGGAGATGGCGTTAATAATTTTCGTTTACCTGACCTGCGTGATGCTGTACCGGTTCATCCCGGGACCAATTGGCAGCTTGGCGAAAGATCAAATTGATGATTTAAAAAAGCAGGTTGAATAATTACTTAAACATTCATTAACTAACGGGTTCAATAAAATAGTATGAAAAAAATTATTTACGTTTTTGCAGCCTGTATTATTTCTTTTTCTGCTGCAGCGCAACTCAGTATTCAAAGCGGAGCTACCCTTTATCTGAGCGGCAATGCCCGGATCGTATTGCAGGATATTAACCTGGTAAACGATGGCACCATTACAGTGGCAGCCAATGGCCGTTTTAGTTTTACCGGCAGCGTCGACAACAGTATATCAGGTTCACAACAGCCGGCTTTTAATGAGTTGGAAATTGCAAAAACAGGGACCAGCAAATTGATCCTGCAAAGAGCTATAAATGTAAATGGTAAAATTGTTTTTACCTCAGGTCTTATTGATCTGAATAATAACAATATCAATTTGGGAAATACTGCTTTCCTGGAAACTGAAAATGAAAACAGCCGTGTTATTGGCAGTAATGGCGGACAACTGATCTTTACTACTACACTTAATGCACCCGCAACTGCGAACCCGGGAAACCTTGGCGCTATTATTACATCATCACAGAACCTGGGGGTTGTTACAATTAGCCGGGGACACAAGTCGCAAATAAATGGTTACGGAAATGGAAACTCAGTATTGCGTTATTACGACATTAACCCAGCAAATAATACAGGTTTGAATGCCACACTCCGGTTTCAATATTTCGATGCAGAATTAAACGGCTTAGTTGAGAATGGTCTTTTGTTTTGGAAAAGCTCTAACAATAGCAATTGGACCAACCAGGGTTTTACTTCAAGAAATACAACGGGCAATTACGTGGAGAAAACGGGTATAACAGATTTTTCCCGCTGGACCTTATCTTCTTTAACTAATCCATTACCCGTCCGGTTTTTATTATTCAATATTCACTGTACCGGCAATAGTGTATTAATAAGCTGGAAAACAGCCCAGGAACAAAACACTGCCAGGTTTAGTATAGAAAGAAGCGCGGATGGTATTCGCTGGACAGCTATTGGCAGTCTGCCTGCAGCAGGTAACAGCACAACTGAACGCAGCTATTCGTATAATGATAACAGCCCGGTAGCCGGCGGAGCGATGTACCGTATTGCAGAATATGATATGGATGGAAGAATTCAATACACAAGCATTATACGTTCTGATTGTGAGGCAAAAGACAATTGGAAACTATGGCCCAACCCGGTACAGGAAATGCTGTGGGTGCATATTACAACTACCAGCGCATCTTCTGCCACCATAAAAGTATTTAACAGCAAGGGATCACTGATAAGATCACAGCAGAATGCACTGCTGCCCGGTAGTAACCAATTGAATGTTGATATGAAAAGACTGGCCGCCGGAACTTATCATGTGACTGTAGATTGGGGGAATGGGCAAACGCAGAAATCAGTTAAAATAATAAAAATGTAAGCTAAAACTTAGTGTGAGGCCAGCATTCTTCTATAACCTTTCAGAAAGCATTAACAGCAATCCCCAAAATTATTTGTGGATTTTCACAGAGTAAGCGTCTTCTCGTTTAGTCAAACCGCTGTTATATGAAATTTGTCCGCCTCTCCCCGTTTTTTGTCATTATTATCATTGCTGCCTCCTGGCTTTCCAAAACCGGTGCGTGGAAAAATAACAAGGCTGTAGTTTCGCCGGAGGAAACAATTAAACAACCTCTCCATGTGTCTGCAGATAATAAACTGAAAGAAAGGGCAGCGTCGGTCAAATCATTTTTACTCAGAAAAGGATACAACAATGAGATCTGTTTCTTTATTGATATGAGCCTGCCGTCAGGACAAAACCGTTTCTTTATTTATGATCTTCAAAAGGATTCTTTACGATCACGGGGATTGGTAGCGCACGGCAATTGTTTTGAGAACTGGCTGGAAGGAAGAAAATACAGTAATACCGTTGGCAGTGGTTGCACATCGTTGGGCAAATACAGGATCGGTATCCATTATTACGGCAAGTTTGGATACTCTTATAAATTGCATGGGCTTGACAACAGTAATAACAATGCTTTTGAACGTACCGTGGTGTTGCATGCTCATAGTTGTATTCCCGAAACAGAAATTGGAGAAGAGATCTGCCAGAGTAATGGCTGCCCGACGGTTTCACCCGGTTTTTTAGAACAATTAAAAAAAATAATCAATGCATCCAAAAAACCAGTTATGCTATGGGTATATGACTAAAGAACCGTCCCGATAAAATCGGGACGGTTCTTTATTTTATTTAGATCGGGTTATGCTGTAGCTGCTCTGAAGCTTTTAACCAATTGTGCATCCATGGTAATTTCTACACTCAGCGCTTTGCTGATCGGGCAATTTGCTTTGGCGTCTGCAGCATATTCTGCGAAAGCTGCAGCTTTGCACTTCGGCACTTTGGCTCTCACTTCCAGGTGGCTTCCTGTAACAGCGCCACCCTCAATACCAACCGTGCATTTGGTTTCAATACGGCTTGGGGTAAACCCGGCAGCACCCAGGATAAAACTAAGTTTCATTGAAAAGCAACTGGCATGAGCAGCCGCCACCAATTCTTCAGGGTTGGTAAATGTGCCGTCTTCAAAGCGGCTTTTGAAATCATATCTCTTATTTTTTATAACGCCGGACTGGGTGCTGACTTTTCCCATACCCTCTTTCCCGGAGCCTTTCCATTGTGCAGTTGCTGAATGTTTCATGCCTGATTTTTTTAAGTTATTATAATTGGTTTGTTTCTTCCAGTTCCGCCAGGCGGTTCTCTGGTTCATTATATTCTATAATAAAATTATTTTTCCCTTCCCCGATAATGATCTTCAGGAATTTCTGCTGCACCAGTTCAAGCAGTGATAAGAAAATAAAAATTGCATGAACTTTATTCTCACAATCATCAAATATCTTCTCAAATGAAAGTGTCTTTTGTTCCCTTGCCCTCGTCAGCATCAGGTCACGGCTGCCTTCCATCGTGTAGTTATATTGCACAACGGTATGCACCGGTTTGTTGATGCGGTCGCTGTATTTCTGCATAGCCCGTTCAAAAGCCCGCATCAGTTTGAACAAGGTTATGTTTTGTATCTCGGTTCCCTCCCCGGCCTCCTCTCCTATTTCAGATAACTCTTTTTGGATATTCCCTCTTTTCACCATCAGCATCCGCAAGGCCTCCATCTCTGCCATTTGGGCGGAAGCTTCTTTAAATCTTTTATACTCCAGTATTTTATTGATCAGCTCCTGTCTCGGATCAATTTCATTTCCTTCCGCATCCATTTCCTTGCGGGGCAGGAGCATCTTCGCTTTGATCCGCATCAGGGTGGAAATAAACAAAATAAATTCACTGCTTAGTTCAATATTCAGTTCTTCGCTATGATGAATATAGTCCAGGAAATCATTGATGATATTGGTGATGGGGATGTTGTAAATATCCAGCTCATCCCTTTCAATAAAGAAAAGCAGCAGGTCGAAAGGACCTTCGAACTGTGGTAATTTGATCTGGTAAGATGTATGCTGCATTACTCCCGGGTTAATTCAAAAAAACAAAGTCCCGCTTTCAACAGGACTGTACAAAAATAAGGAAAAATGACCTTGACAAAAGGAATGTATTTTCCCCAATTACTTCCTGAGCGAATCACGGATCTCACGCAGCAGAATGATTTCTTCCGCAGGCGGCGGCGGTGCAACATCAGCTTTTTTCTTTTTAGATGCATTCATTGCTTTGATCATAAGGAACAGAACGAATGCAATTAAAATAAAGTCGATCACAGCCTGGAGGAAATGTCCCACCGGAAAAACGGTTTTTCCAACAGTAAGGCTAACATCCGATATTCCTCCTTTACCCAATATCATTGCAATAATGGGCATGATAAGGCTTTCCGTAAGAGCGGTTACGATCTTACCAAATGCACCGCCAATGATCACAGCTACCGCCAGGTCAACTATATTGCCTTTCATTGCAAATTCTTTGAATTCTTTAAGCATTCCCATAATAAATGGTTTTAAGTGTTTATTAAAAATTTATAATACTCAAACATACAGGTAAAAGCGAATAATTTTCAACAGCGATCATTCCCGTCCTTTCTATTTACTTTTTCATACCGGGGAACTTCATACCAAGACCTTTGAGTAATGCACATAACTGGCTGGCAATAACAAATTCTTTATACCAATTCTGATCGGCCGGCACGATCGTCCAGGGCGGGTTGTTGCAATGATTAAAACAGTCTTCATACATCTGCATATAAATATCCCATAGTTTGGATTCCTCAAAATCCTTTTCATTGTATTTCCACATTTTTGCCGGGTCTTTCATTCTTTCACTCAGTCTTTCATGTTGTTCTTCCGGGGAAATATGCAGGTAGAATTTCAGGATATGAGTCTGGTTATGCTCCATCAGCAATTGTTCAAAACCGTTAATGGCTTTTATTCTTTTTTTTGCTGTTTCATCATCGCACCATTTATGCACCCTGGTTATAAGTATATCTTCATAATGTGACCGGTTAAAGATCTGTATCATTCCTTTTGCCGGTGCATATGGATGGATGCGCCATAAAAAATCATGTGATAATTCTTCTGCTGTCGGCGCTTTATAAGATCTTACGGTGACACCCTGCGGGTTCATTTTACCCAGCGCATTTCTGATCACTCCATCCTTCCCGCTTCCATCCATTCCCTGGATCACTATTAATACCGAATGTTTGTTCTCTGCAAATAAAAGGTTTTGGAGTTCATCCAGTTCAATCAGTATTTTCTCCAATTTTTCTTTGGTCTCTTTTTTATCCAGTTCTTCCGGAGCCCTTGTGCTGATATCAGCCAGTTTAATTGCTGCCATACCTATAAGTTAACACACAATATTAAATTATTTTATTCTCTTCTGCACTGCATTCTGCACCTTTGCACCCGTTATGAAATCAAACCATGCCCTGGCCAAATGGGGTTTATTTGTACTGCTATCATTTATCTGGGGCAGCAGTTTCCTGCTGATGCTTATCGGGCTTGAAAAATTGAATCCCTGGCAGGTGGCAGCTTTCAGGCTTTTTTCTGCCGGCCTCATTACGTTGCCTTTCGCATGGTCCATTCTCAGGAAAGTTCCAAAAGAAAAAACAGGATATATCATACTCACCGGGTTGCTGGGCAGTTTTTTCCCGTCTTTTCTTTTTTGTCTTGCCGAAACACGCCTTGACAGTTCCTTTGCCGGCACATTGAATTCACTCACCCCGATCTTTGTAATACTTGTAGGGATATTTTTTTTCCGCTTAAAGATCAAAAAACAACAGGTGATCGGTATTCTTATCAGTTTCACCGGCAGCATTTGTCTTTTCATGATCAAAAGCGGTAAAACAGGTGACCTGGTGTACGTTGGATTTATCGTGCTGGCAACATTTCTTTACGGGCTAAACGTAAATATGATCAGCAAAAAGCTTCAGAGCGTTTCATCGTTTGATATCGGGGTATTGGCCTTTTCATTTTTATCGATCCCTTCCCTGATCATATTACTGGCGTTTGGAACACAGCATCTGAATTTCCATGACCAGCATGTAATTTATTCAGTAGGCGCCAGTGCTTTATTGGGCATTACGGGTACAACGATCGCTTCTATACTTTTTTATGTATTGCTGAAAAAAGCCGGGGGTGTTTTTGCCAGTACAGTCACATATGGCATACCTTTTTTTGCGATGTTCTGGGGATGGGTATATCATGAAAAGATCACCGTGCCTGTCATTCTTAGTTTGCTCGTGATACTGGCAGGTATCTTTATCACCAATGCTGATAAAAAATCTTTCGGGTGGTTTTTGAATCTTATAAAAAAAGGAGGGGCGCAAAAGAACATCACACCGCCATAATTTCTTTTTCTTTGCTGGCCAGGTGTTTTTCTACGGCCGAAATATATTTACTGGTTATTTCCTGCACATTGTCTTCAGCATCTTTTGCCGCATCTTCACTCAACCCGCTTTTCTGCAATTTTTTAATCTGTTCAATGGCATCCCGGCGGATATTGCGAATGGCGATCCTGGAATTTTCTCCTTCATGATGGCATTTTTTCACCAACTCTTTCCGGCGTTCTTCTGTAAGCGGGGGAAGAAAAAGACGAATGAGGTTGCCGTCGTTTTGAGGGTTAATGCCGATATTAGCTGCGATGATCGCTCTTTCAATAGGCTGCAACATATTTTTTTCCCAGGGCTGAATGCTGAGCGTACGGGCATCCACTACGCTGATATTTGCTACCTGGTTGATGGGCATGGGTGATCCATAATAATCAACCACGATACCATCCACGACCTGTGGGTTTGCTTTACCTGCTCTTATTTTTATTAATTCTGCTTCCAGGTGGGCTATTGCTTTTTTCATGTGGTCTTCTGCCGCTGAAAAGATCGAAGAAATATCTTCTGTCATATTTTTTATTTTGAAAATTGTCCGCCGGTTGCGGGTATACAAAGCTAATGAAAGAGGAGAATTCAAGTGCAGCATCCTGTAGAAAAAATGCCTGGTTGTTGTTGACAGTATAAATTCCGGGAACTTAATTCTGCCCTGCAGCAGGCGTTTCTTTTTCTTTGGTCAGCGTTACCACTTTTGAAGCTGTTTTGAGTTCTGTTGCTCCATCGCTCCGTTTTGCAATAACCATTTTGCGGCGGGGCCTGGCATAATATAACATTCCTAAACCTGCAAAAGCAATTGACAGCATGATCAACAACAGGTAATTGGGCCCTAATGATTTTCCAAGGTATGCCATAGCTATAAAAAGAATATTGATACCAACGCATGTAAAAGTTACAGCGGCATGACTGAGCCCCCTGTCAAGCAACAAATGGTGAACATGGTTCCGGTCGGGTGTGAAAGGAGATCGTCCTTTATAAATACGGATACTGAATACCCGGAGTGTATCTAAAAGAGGAACAATAAGTATTGCAAAACCAACCGCTACTGCTGACGGTATGGGCACAGCTACCAAAGGAGCATTGGCGACATTAATAAACTTAATTACAAGAATAGAATTTACGAGTCCGATCATCAGGGAACCCGAATCACCCATAAATATCCTGGCCGGTTGATGATTGAATATCAAAAATGCCACCAGGCTGCCTGCCATGGCAAAGGACAGCAATGCATATGCCTGTTGATTGATAATAAAGAAATAAATACCAAAGACAAACATGCTGAGAATGCCCAGGCTGGATGCGAGGCCATCAACGCCGTCGATCAGGTTAAAAGAGTTGATAACAACAATAATAGTAAGGTAAGATAATGCAAGACCAAATCCTTCAGACACACTTTCAAAACCAAATAAACCATGCATGCTGTCGAACCGGATACCTCCCAGGTGGATAAGAATGGATGCCGCTATGATCTGGCCAATGAATTTTTTGGACGCCGATAATATCATCAGGTCGTCTTTAAGTCCCAGGAAAAAAATAACCAATGCTGCTGCAAAGAAATACTGGAACTCCTGGTTCAGGTACACCTGGATAGACAACAGGGATGCGAGTAAGAAGCCTGCGAATATGCCCACTCCACCCAATGATGCTACCGGGTTGGTATGGATCTTTCTTTCATCCGGGATATCATAAAGATTTTTCTTTTCGGCCACCTGTAAAATGATCGGGATTGCCAGAAAGGTGATGATAAATGCAACAGCCGCGGTCAGTAAAACATCTAAAACAAGCATTTAAGCAGTATTTTCTAATTCAAAAATATTAAACTTCTGGTCTTTCCGGTTTATTTTCATTTCAATGGTTTCAGGATGGATTGGATTTGCCGGCAGATTGATTTACCAGGCTGGCTTTTGTATTCAAAAAGATTGCACATTTGCAGCGCTAACCTGGCTTTGAGCCGGCAAGATACAAAAAGTTTAATCAGAACCTATTAATTATGCATGAACTTTCATCTGTTTCCAAGCAAATAAGACGTGACATTGTAAGAATGGTGCATGGCGCAAGCAGCGGCCACCCGGGCGGCTCATTAGGCTGTGCAGATTTTTTTACGGCCTTGTATTTCAAGGTGATGAAGCATGATCCTTCCTTCAATATGAATGCTACGAATGAAGACGTATTTATTTTATCTAACGGTCATATTTCACCGGTATTTTATTCTACACTTGCCCGTTCAGGTTATTTTGACATTAAAGAACTGTCAACTTTTCGTAAAATAAATTCCCGTTTGCAGGGTCACCCTGCCACGCATGAACATTTACCCGGTATAAGGATCGCTTCCGGTTCTTTGGGCCAGGGTATGAGTGTGGCTATCGGGGCGGCTTTAACCAAAAAATTAAACGGGGAAAAGAATTTAGTTTTCTCTCTTCACGGAGATGGTGAACTGGATGAAGGCCAGGTATGGGAAGCCGTCATGTTCGCTGCCCATCATAAAGTAGATAATCTTATTTCCACTATTGACTGGAACGGACAGCAGATCGATGGACCTACTGATAAAGTAATGAGCCTTGGAAATATCCGTCAGAAATTTGATGCTTTTGGCTGGACCACTTTAGAAATGAACGGTAATGATATCGATGAGGTGATCGTTACATTGGAAAAAGCAAAATCGTTCGTGGGCCAGGGAAAACCCATTGCCATTATGATGCATACCATCATGGGAAAAGGTGTTGACTTTATGGAAAACGATCACAACTGGCATGGCGTTGCACCGAATGATGAGCAATTAGCAAAAGCATTGGCGCAGTTGGAGGAAACGTTGGGGGATTATTAAATAAGTCAGGGAGCCGGAAGACCGAAAGTCCGAAAGGATCAATCCTTATACTTCCACATTTCTCAAAGGCCGCCAACTAAAGTCAAGAAGATTCTTTCGGACTTTCGGACTTTTCTGACTTTCGGTCTTATTCACTCCGTAACGAAAATTCCTGCGCTGCAGCTTTCCTTGATGGCATCCACGATGCTATTAAAGCAATTACAAAAATGGTGACCCCCACCAACAAGAAATCCATGGCATGTAGTTTCACCGGGAAATAATCGATCAGGAAAGAACCCCCGGTAAGCGGAATGAGATGAAATTTTATTTGTAACAGCACAATGGCGATGGCCAGGATCATACCAACTAAACCACCAATGATGGCCAGTAAAAATCCTTCTGACAAAAATACCTTCTGGATAAACCAGCTATTGGCGCCCATGGCATGCAATGCTGCGATATCTTTTTGTTTTTCCAATGATAACATCCTCAGGGCACCGATCATGTTAAAAGCAGCCACCAATAGTATAAGACAGGATATCGCATAAATGACCCAGCGTTCCATATTCATCACTGAATAAAGGCTTTTATTTTGCTGATATTTATTTTGAACCAGGTACGCTGAACCAAAAATTTTCCTGACCTGGTTCTTCACTTCCTGTGATGCGTCAGGGTCTTTCAGTGCGATCTCTACTCCACTGAATTCATTCTCCCCCATCTTCATCGCTTTTTTTGTAAACCCGATATTGGTAATACCATACTTATTATCAAAATCCTGCTGAATGACAAAAGCAGCAGAAGAACGAATAGTATCATTACTTATATCTTCCAGCAGGTTGATCTGTTCCGTATTACTTTTTCTTGGCAAATAAATTTTGAGTGTAAAAATATTTACGTCTGACTGGATGCCCAGGGCGCCTTCTACTCCTGCACCTAATATCAGTTTCGGCACTTCTTCATCCCCAAGGTCATACTCTCCATTTATTAAATGATCAGCCACTCCGCTGACATACCGGTAATTTTCATCCACCCCCTTTAAATAAACCACGGATTGATATTCGCCATTTTGCAACAATGCTTTTTCTTCTACTACCAGGGAAAAATTCTTAATGCCGTTGAGTCCCTTTAATTTTTGTATCTGTTCGGGTGTGATCGTGATCACTTTTCCTGAAGCAGGGGATATTTTCAGGTCTGTATAAAAAGAAGAGTAAAGCGATTTGACCAGGTCTTCAAAGCCGTTAAATACACTCAGTACCAGGATCAATGCAGAAGTGCCGATGATGATAGCAACAATACTTGTCCATGCAATGACATTGATGGCATTGGTTGATTTTTTTGCTTTGAAATACCGCCAGGCGAATAGGAAGTGCACGGGGTTCTGAATGTTTGTTGAGTATTAATGAGATAACAGATAAAAGTTAACAGTTAAAAATGCTTTGACCTGATCAAGTTTTTTCTTTTAGGAAATTATTATCTTTTATCTATTCACTTTTATCTTTCTTATCCTCTTCTATCTTCTTAAACACTTGTTCCATTTTAAAAACATGATCCAGCGTATCATCCCTGAAGAATTTCAGTACCGGTATGCTGCGAAGCTGGTGCTGTACTTTGGCTGCCAGTTCTTTTTTTATTTCATATTGCCGGTCCTCTATTTTTTGCAAAGCGGCGTTTACATCCTTCACCTGGAAAAAACTGATATAGAATCTTGCTTCCAGCAGGTCAGGTGTCACTTTTACCGATGAAATGGATACCATGCCGCCATCCATCATACCCAATCCCAACCGTTGAAATATCGTATTCATCTCTCCATTCAGCAGGCCGGCTATCTGTTTCTGTCTTTTTCCTTCTTCCATAAAGATTAATTAATTGCCAACATTCGTACCGTTTTAACACGGACTTCGGTGGACGGTGTAAAATTAGTTACTTTGCTGCTCTGCACCGAAGCAATTTTCCATGAAACAATACGCAAGGATCTTCAGTTATTTAAAGAATTACAAAGGCAGTATTGCGCTTTATTTCCTTTGCATCATACTCTCGATCGTTTTCGGTATCGCTTCATTTGGTATGCTGGCCCCTTTTTTCGACCTGATCTTTAATGGTGACAGTACTGGTCTCAGTAAAAGCATGGACAATCCTGGAATGGAAGCATTACGAAACCTGATGTCAAACGAGGCTGGAAAACTATCATCGGTAGAGGCCCTGGCTCTCATTTGTGTGATCATTATGATCTCGATCCTTTTAAAGAATTTATTTGTTTACCTGGCATTTTACATCCTCAATCCTTTAAAAAATAAAATTGTAAATCATCTCAGGACTGAGATATATCATAAAATATTGCAGTTGCCGATCGGTTATTTTACCGAACAACGAAAGGGTGACCTTATCAGCCGGAGCACCAATGATGTAGGAGAAGTGGAAGGTTCCCTGGTAGGAGCTTTGGAAGGCTGGATCCGGGATCCTTTAACCATCATCATAAATTTCGCCGTACTTTTTTATATCAGCCCGCAGCTAACCATCGCTATATTGATCTGCATCCCGCTTATTGGCTTTATCCTGGGCCGCATCTCCAGGTCATTAAAGAGACAGTCAAATGAAGCCGCCATTAAAAGTGGTGAATCATTATCGATCATGGACGAAACACTGAACGGCCTCCGGGTCATCAAAGCCTTTAATATTGAATCACTGCTCAGGTCAAAGTTTGAAAAAACCAATAATGATCTGTTGTCCGCAAAGAATAAGATCAGCAGGCGCCGCGACCTGGCATCACCGGTCTCAGAGGTCCTGGGTGTACTTGTATTTGTAGGTATTCTTTGGTTTGGCGGCCAATTGGTACTGGGAAAACAGATCCCTCTTGCACCCTCAACCTTTTTGGCATACCTGGCTTTGTTTTATAACATCATTAATCCCGTAAAAGCATTATCCACTTCGTTCAGCAATATGCAAAAAGGTTCTGCTGCCATTATAAGGATAGAAGAAGTATTAAAGACACCTGTTACTGTTGATGATAATCCAAATGGCCGGCAATTGTCTTCATTCAATGATTCTATCGAATTCCGCAATGTTGGTTTTTCATACGGAGATACTGTTATACTCGATCATATCAACTTCGTCGTAAAAAAAGGTAAGACCGTTGCCCTCGTTGGCTCATCCGGGGCAGGTAAGTCAACCCTGGCCGACCTGGTGCCAAGATTTCATGATGTTACAAGTGGTGAAGTGTTGATTGATGGAGTAAATATTAAAGATTATTCGCTGCATTCAGCCCGTAGCCAGATGAGCATTGTAACCCAGGAACCCATTTTATTTAATGACAGTATTTCGGGCAATATTAAATTGGGAAAAGAAAATGCTACGGAAGAAGAGATCATGGCAGCAGCAAAAATTGCCAATGCCCATGATTTTATTATTAAGAAAGAGGGAGGCTATAATAGCAATATCGGCGACCGGGGCAGTAAGTTAAGCGGTGGTGAAAGACAACGGTTGACCATTGCAAGAGCTGTATTAAAAAATCCACCCATACTTATTTTGGATGAAGCTACTTCATCTCTTGATACAGAAAGTGAAAGATTGGTTCAGGATGCCATCAATAATATGATGCAGAACCGTACAAGCATCGTCATTGCGCACCGGCTATCCACCATCCGTCATGCCGATGAGATCATTGTTTTGCAAAAAGGAAAAATTGTAGAAAGAGGAAGTCATGAGCAATTGCTGGCGCAAAATGGTTTTTACAGAAAATTGGTGGAGATGCAGGAGGTGAGATAATAGATAGTAGTGAATAGATAAAAGTTTCTTCGCTTCGTAATTTACTTTTCAGACTCCAGGATTCACTTTTATCTTTTATCTATTATCTTTTAGTTCTTCAACACTTCTCTCGAAATAACCAATTTCTGTATCTCACTCGTCCCCTCACCAATTGTACACAACTTCGCATCTCTGTAATGTTTCTCCACAGGGAAATCTTTGGTATAACCATAACCCCCAAATACCTGGACGGCATCATTAGCAACCCTTACTGCCACTTCACTGGCATAATATTTAGCCATGGCGGCTTCTTTAGTCATTGGCAGGTTGCGGTTCTTCAGATCACAGGCCTGCAAGGTCAGCATGTCTGCAGCTGCGATCTCCGTTGCCATATCAGCCAACTTAAAAGAGATGCCCTGGAAATTGGAAATAGGCTGGTCAAACTGGTGACGCTCCTTTGAATATTTCAATGCCGCTTCATAAGCTCCTTTGGCTATGCCGAGTGAAAGAGATGCAATAGATATTCTGCCGCCATCCAATACTTTCATCGACTGTTTAAATCCTTCTCCCACTTCTCCCAACCGGTTGGCATCGGGTATCCGGCAATTGTCAAAGATCATTTCAGTGGTTTCGCTGGCCCGCATACCCAGTTTATTTTCTTTTTTGCCGGCGCCAAGTCCTTTTGTTCCTCTTTCCACTACAAAAGCAGTTGAATTATTTTTAGCTCTTGATTCACCCGTGCGGCAAATGACTACAGCAATATCACCACTATTGCCATGTGTGATCCAGTTTTTGGCGCCATTGATCACCCAATCATTACCATCTTTCACCGCTGTGCATTTCATATTGCCTGCATCGCTGCCGGTGTTAGCTTCGGTAAGTCCCCAGGCACCGATCCATTCTGCGGTGGCTAATTTGGGTAACCATTTTTTCTTTTGTTCCTCATTCGCAAAACTCATGATATGCCCGGTGCAAAGTGAATTGTGTGCTGCAAGGCTAAGCCCGATCGAACCGCAAACCTTAGAGATCTCCTCAATAACAGATTTGTATTCGAAATAAGAAAGCCCGGCACCTCCATATTCTTCAGGCACCAGCACACCCATCAAACCCAGCTTTCCCATTTCTTTAAAAATATGAAGAGGAAATTCCTGGCTTTCGTCCCATTCCATTACATGTGGCCTGATATGTTGCTGTGCAAAATCACGGGCTGTCTGTGCGACCTGTTGGGTAAGTTCTGCGGATTGAAAGTTCATACAAGAAATAATTAGTTATTGCTTTAATAACTATGCCACTCCATGTAAAAGGGGTGGCACAGTATTCGCCTTCAAATGAAGCAAGCAATCATTAAAGGCGGCTGCAAGATAAGGGAAATTCAATAAAACTAACAGGTGTTAGTTTTATTTTTAACTTCGGGTTTAGTATGCAACCTTAAAAGAAAAAAACTCCTACAAAGAAATGAAAGTGCTTAAATGGGTATTAGCTACCCTCTCAGTATTTGCGGGTTTTTTTATATTGGTTATTGGGCTTGTTGGTGAAGGAGCCGCAGGATTGCCGATCATATGGTACGTGCTATTGATATTATTATTTGGTTTCCCCTTAGCATTGCTTTTTGTGACTATATTGAAAGCAAATAGAAAATAATTTTTTGAGTCTCTAATCCTATTTAAACTCAAGTTCCAGCCCGTCATAAGCAAGGTGGATGCCCTCGGGAAGTTCTGATTCAATTTCTGCATGAAGGCCCAATTGGTGAGAGATATGCGTGAAGTATGCCTTTGGCACTTTTAATTCTTCCACCATGTCAATGGCTTCCTCCAGTGTAAAATGTGAAATGTGTTTTTGTTTCCGGAGGGCATTCAGCACCATGACTTCACTGCCTCTTATTTTTTCTTTCTCACTTTCATCGATCCGGTTTGCATCCGTGATGTACGTGAATTTGCCAAAGCGAAAACCCATCACCGGCATTTTTAAATGCCAGACAAGAACGGGAACAATGGGAATGTCGCCAACCATGAAGGGATCAAGAGTGATCGTATTCAAATTAAGCTCCGGGATGCCGGGATATTTGGTATCCGTAAACGCATAATAAAAATCTCTTCGTAATGCTTCTTCAGTTAATGAATCGGCATAAAGGTTCATAGGTTTCTTTGCATGGAAATTATAGGCTTTTACATCGTCAAGTCCCGCGAGGTGGTCTTTATGCGGATGGGTGAAAACAACCGCATCGAGGTGTTTTACTTTTTGTCGCAGCATCTGGTAACGAAAATCAGGACCGGTATCTACCACCAATGTTGTTTTGGCGGATTGTACCAGGATACTTGCCCGGAGACGTTTATCTTTTTTATCTGTTGAAGAACAAACTTCACAATCACAGCCGATCATCGGCACACCACCGCTGGTGCCGCTGCCAAGAAATGTTATTTTGATCGGGGGATACACAGGTAAAAATAAGAAATAAGAAATGAGAAATTAAAAATAAGAAAGTGGGACTCTTCTCACTTCCTCGTTTTCTTCCCTCTATAATTTGTAAATGATTTTATTTTTTGCAGATCACAACCATTTCCTTTTCGCTGAAACCTGAACGATTAAACGAGTGTTCTTTAAACCGAAGAATTTCTACACGAAATCCAGCCTGGCTTAACCGTTTTGACATTCCTTCGACACTGTATATCCTCACATGATCCTTCTGGCCAAAATATTTGTGTCGTTCCTCCTCCGTGCTGATCGATGGGTCTTCAAAGATCTCTCCTTCCCGGAATGGTGATTGTAAAAGCATAGTTCCGCCGGGTTTCAATACCCTGAATAATTCTCTCATCGCTTTTCTGTCCTCGGTAATATGTTCAAGTATATGATAACAAATTATCAGGTCAAAAAAATTATCCTCGCATTTAATAGCAGTTATGTCAAATTGATAGTCTGCCATGAACTCATGGGCAAAATCGGAAGAAAAATATTCTACACCGGGGGTCTTTTTAAACTTCCTGTATAATGTTCTTGATGGTGAAAAGTCGAGTAGCTTTCCCTGTAACAGGTTTTCTTTTTTTAGCAGTTCATATAACCGGCGGTCCCTTGGTAAGCTTCCGCAGCGGGGACATAATAATTCACCATTCTTTAATTGAATGAAGCGATCAAATGATCCTTCACAAACGGTGCAATGATATTTATTTCCCCGAAAAAAAACTGAGTAGGTTTTTCTTAAGAAAGGTTCTATTTTGAAGACGAGCTTTTGCGGAAGGATTTTTTTTACTATTTTTTTAATAAATAAGTACATGGTGAAATGGATTCACTACAACAGAATAAAGCTTATGCCCGGTAAATATATCAGTAAGCAGGGGAATATTTATGATGCTGTTTTGGTTTCAACGTTTGCAAGAATTTCTGCATATACCTTTTTAGATTCCTCCGTCAGTATATCTGCATTGATATTTAATTGCGGTATCAGGTCAACCAAAGTATTGATACGGCCTTCTGTTTGCAAAAACTTATTCAGCACGACCACTTTTCTGTCTTCCAAAATACAATAACCGCTTTGAAAGGTTCCCCGTTCATAGCGCAGCACATAACCGGCTTCGTCAGGAATAGCTTCTAATTTATCGAGCGTAGATTGGGTGTATTTCATCAATTCAAAAATAAAAATTAAAAAATCAAAATTAAGAGAGCTGATTGCTGTCGGACGCTTTAATTATCCACAAGTTTTAATTTTAAATTTTGACTTTTGACTTACTTGCTCTGCATCTTTATCACCGGCACGATCATTTCCTCCAGGCTCACACCGCCATGCTGAAATGTGTTGCGGTAATAATTTACATAGTAATTATAGTTATTGGGGTAACAAAGAAAGCTGTCCTCTTTGGCAAAAATGAAAGATGAATTGATGGTGGGTACCGGCAAGCCAATATCCCTCGGATCGCGGAAGGCCAGCACCTCCTTGGGTTCATAGTTCAGGTTGCGTCCATGTTTGTAGCGAAGGTTAGTGGTCGTTTGTTTATCTCCCACTACTTTATAGGGAGTCTTAACTCTTACGCTGCCATGATCAGTAGCCAAAACGATCTTGATATTTTTATCGGCAATTTTTTTCAGGGCCTGGTGCAGGGGTGAATGTTCAAACCAGGATGTGGTGATACTCCGGTAACTCATTTCATCGCCGGCCAGTTCCTTCAGTACTTCCATTTCTGTTCTGGCATGACTAAGCATGTCCACAAAATTGTAGACAATAACATTCAGGTCATTGTTCAGCAGGTTGTGAATATTATTGACAAGATCAAGCCCGGCCTGGTTGTTGACCACTTTGGTATAGGATACTTTCAGATCACCTTTTCCCAATCTTTTCAGTTGTGCCCTGAAGAATTCTTCTTCATGCAGGTTCTTTCCGCCTTCTTCTTCATCGTTCTTCCATTGCGCGGGGAATTGTTTTTCAATAGCCGCCGGCATCAGTCCTGCAAAGATGGCATTGCGGCAATACTGTGTGGCCGTGGGAAGGATGCTGTAAAAACTATCTTCTTCCAGGATCCGGAAGCTCTCTGAAAAAATGGGTTGAATGGCTTTCCACTGATCAAACCTCAGATTATCTATCAATACAAAAAATAAAGGGATCCCTTTCTCTGCATGCGGCAGCACTTTAAACTGGAACAATGAATGGCTCATGACCGGACCGTCCGTGCTTTTAGGATTTACCCAATTGGAATAATTCCTCGAAACAAATTTAAAAAATTCGGTATTGGCTTCACTCTTCTGGTTTTGCAATATTTCCTGCATTTCAGGACTATCGCTTTTCTCCATCTCCAGTTCCCAATACACCAACTTCCTGTAAATATCCATCCACTCGTTATAATCAGGGTTGCTGTTTAATGCAGTAAATAAATGCCGGAATTGCTGCTGGTAGGCTGTCGTGGTTTTTTCTGCTACCAATCTCCTGTTATCAATGATCTTTTTCAAACTCAGCCAAACCTGGTTAGGGTTGACCGGTTTGATAAGGTAATCACTGATCTGCGAGCCAATAGCTTCATCCATCAGGTTCTCGGTCTCATTCTTTGTAATTAAAACCACCGGGAGCGATTGGTTCACTTCTTTGATCTTGGCAAGTGTTTCCAGGCCTGTTATGCCGGGCATACTTTCGTCGATCAACACCACATCCACCGGGTTTTCTTTTACATAGTCTATGGCATCAAAACCATTGGTGAATGTCTGGACCTCGTATCCTTTATTTTCCAGGAAAAGTTTTTGCGATTGCAAGCTTTCTATTTCATCATCTATCCAAATAATTTTTGCTACAGCCATATTTGTTGCTTGTTGTTGGTTTCTGGTTACTGGTTACTGGTAATTTCCGAAAGGAGAAGAATCTTTCAAGGTTAGTAAAGCTAACCAGTGACAAGAAACCAGCAACCAGTCAAAAATAGCTTATTAAACTCTCCCTTTGTACATTTGCCGCCTGCCCTTTTGAAGCCTTTAACAAAAAAGCAACAATGACCCCAGTCCGCAAGATCATCAACGACCCTGTATATGGTTTTATTACGATCGACCATCCGCTGATATTACAGATGATCTCTCATCCTTACTACCAGCGGCTTCGGAATATCCACCAGATGGCATTTGCTCATTTGGTATATCCCGGGGCAGTACATTCCCGGCTGCACCATTCCCTGGGCACTTATCATTTAATGTGTATGGCACTAAATGAATTAAAAAGCAAAGGAATTGCAATAACTGCCGAAGAAGAGTTGGGTGCAAAGCTGGCAATACTTTTACATGATGTTGGCCATGGACCATTTTCTCATGCCCTGGAAAATGAGCTGATCCGGGATATACAGCACGAAGCCATTTCCATTTTGATCATGCAGGAATTGAATACTGAATTCAAAGGTCAGCTTCAAACAGCCATTGATATTTTTACCGGTGATCATCCAAAAAAATTTTTACGCCAACTGGTAGCCGGGCAATTGGATGTGGACAGGATGGATTACCTGAACCGGGATAGTTTTTTTACAGGCGTGGCAGAAGGTGTTATTGGCTACGACCGTATCATCAAAATGCTGACAGTAGTTGATGGCGAATTAATGGTGGAGGAAAAAGCTATTTATTCGATCGAAAAATTTTTAGTGTCCCGGCGCCTTATGTACTGGCAGGTGTACCTGCATAAAACAGTGCTGAGCGCCGAAATGATGCTGGTAAAAATCATCCACCGTGCCAAAGAACTGATAAAAAACGGGCAAACCGTGAAAGCCGCTTCGGATGAATTGGATTTTTTTCTTCAAAATGCATCTCCCGTTTCTTCCATTAAGCAACATATAAAAACGTTTTGTCGCCTGGATGATCATGATGTAATGGCGACCATTAAAAACTGGAGCCGGCATCCGGATAAAATATTAGCGATACTTTGCCGTTCTTTAGTGGAAAGAAACCTGCTGAAAGTAAAATTGCAGGCAGAGCCGTTTGCTGAAGCGTTTGTCCGGGAAAAAACAAAAGCGGCCTGTAACCAACTTGGCATCAGCGAAAAAGATTCTGAGTATTTTGTGTTCACGGGGGAGACGAGTAATACAACTTATAACCCGGGTGATGAAAGGATCAATATCATTTTCAAGGACGGAACGATAAAAGATATTTCACAGGTGGACAATGCCCTGATCCATTATAACAGTGGCCTTGCCTACGGGCAGATTAAAAAATATTACATTTGTTATTATCGTTGCTAGTTGCTGGTTATTGGTTACTGGGAGAAACCCTAATCCAGTAAGACTCTGACCAGAAACAAGCAACCAGAAACCAGAAATATGCAATTCCCGGCTGCACAAATAGCACTTATTGTAAACGGCAAAGTTGAAGGCGATGCCGGTATCGCTGTTAATTCTATTGGAAAAATAGAAGAGGCCACGGAAGGGCAACTGACTTTTTATGCCAATAACAAATACGAAGAATTCTTATACAGCACCAAAGCCTCTATTATCATCATTAATGATGACTATAAATTAAAACAACCGGTGAGTGCTACATTGATCCGGGTGCCTGATGCATACTCTGCTTTTGCTACACTCCTCAGCAAGTACCAGGAAATCATGCAGCAGCAACTGGTGGGTGTGCAGGAACCAAGTTATATTTCCAAAACCGCTTCTTACGGGCTAAATGTTTTTATCGGGGCCTTTGCTTACCTGGGAGAAAATGTAAAGCTGGGTAACAACACAAAAATATTTCCTACTGTTTATTTGGGTGATAATGTAACCATTGGTGACAATACGATCATTCACCCCGGTGTAAAAATCTATCATGATTGCAAAGTGGGAAGCCTGGTAACCATTCATGCCGGAACAGTTATTGGAGGCGATGGTTTTGGTTATGCACCGCAATCAGATGGCATCCTGAAAAAAGTGCCGCAGATCGGGAATGTGATCATTGAAGACAATATAGAGATCGGGGCAAACACGACCATCGACAGGGCTACGATCGGTTCCACTATAATAAGATCAGGCGCCAAACTGGATAACCTGATCCAGATAGCCCATAATGTAGAAGTTGGCAACTTTACTGTTATTGCGGCCCAGGCAGGTATAAGCGGAAGTACCAAAATAGGCAAGGGTGTAATCATAGGCGGGCAGGCGGGTCTGGCGGGTCATATCAATATTGCAGATAACGTAAAGATCAACGGGCAAAGCGGGGTGAATAAATCAGTTAAAACGGCCGGCATTGCTATAACCGGAACGAATGCCTATGAATATACCAAGGCCATGCGAAGCATGGCGATCGCAAGAAACCTCCCTGAAATGGATAGAAGGATCAAAGAGCTGGAAGAACTGGTGAAACAATTAATAGCAGAGAAAATATCTTAGTCTACAAAATCATTTTTTCATGAAGATCTGCGGTTTCACTTTTGTCCGCAATGCAGTTAAGTTTGATTACCCGGTGGTGGAATCTATCAATTCCATTCTCTCCATTGTTGATGAGTTTATCGTAAGTGTTGGCAATAGCGAAGACGGCACCCTGCAACTGATCGAATCCATAGGATCACCGAAAATTAAAATTGTGCTTTCTGCCTGGGATGATTCGATCCTGGAAGGAGGAAAAGTGCTTGCTGATGAAACCAATAAAGCCTTTTCTCACATTAGTCCTGATGCCGACTGGGCTTTTTATTTACAGGCAGATGAAGTGGTTCATGAAGATGACCTGCCCAGCATTGTTAAAGCAGCTGAGCAGCACCTGCATAATACAAAAGTGCAGGGTTTGATCTTTAAGTTTATCCATTTCTATGGGACCTATGATTATGTTGGCGATTCCCGTCGCTGGTATAGCCATGAGATACGGATTATCCGTAATGATAAAAAAATATATTCTTACCGGGATGGGCAGGGATTCCGTATCGGGAAAGACATCAAATTAAAAGTTAAGCAAGCCAATGCTTCCATATATCATTACGGCTGGGTTCGCCATCCGAATAAGCAATTAGAAAAACTCAGCAATTTTTATGGGCTCTGGAACGGTAAAGAATACATTGCACCGGCAATACTTGAAAAAGATCAGTTTGATTTTTTAAAAGACGTCGATTCAGTCATTCCATTTAAAGGCCAGCACCCCGCCATTATGCAAAAAAGGATCAGGGAAAAGAACTGGCAATTGAATTTTGAGGGCGCCAAAAAGAAATTTTCTTTCAAAGACAAACTCGTTTACAGGTTTGAAAAAATGACAGGCATCCGTCTTTTCCGGTTCCGCAATTACACCAAAATATGATGCCATAAACCTCTTTTCACTGTTTTTAACGAATGGCTATCTTTGCCCCGCTTAAATAAATTGCATGGCTCCTAACTTTAATCCTGATAAGCAGCATACACTAAAGAAAGCTGTAAGCATTTCCGGAACGGGATTGCATACAGGCGTCATGGCTGATCTGACCATGAAACCGGCCATTCCTGGTTTTGGTTTCCAGTTCCAGCGTATCGATCTGCCCCATCAACCCATCATTAAAGCAGATTGTGATCTTGTAACAGATGTAAGCCGTGGCACTACCCTGGAAATAAATGGAGTAAAAGTAAGTACTGTTGAACATGTTTTAGCTGCATTGGTAGGTATGGGCGTTGATAATTGCCTGATGGAAATTAACGGCCCCGAAATGCCCATCATGGATGGCAGTTCTGAACCATTTGTAGAGCTGATCGAAAAATCAGGTGTGGTAGAACAGGATGCAGCCAAAGTCTGGTATAGCATTGATGAAAATATTTTTCATTATGATGAAACCAAAAGAGTGGAGATGGTAGCCATGCCTTCCATGGAATACCAGGTCACAACGCTGATCGATTTTAATTCTCCTGTGCTGGGCACCCAGCATGCGGGGCTGAAACATATCCGTGACTTTAAAGAAGAAATTGCTCCCTGCCGCACTTTTTGTTTTTTACATGAACTGGAAACACTGCTTGATAATAACCTCATCAAGGGCGGTGATGTAAACAATGCGATCGTTATTGTAGATAAGCCGGTGGATGAAAAAGAAATGAAAAGACTGGCCAAAATTTTCCGGAAGGATAAAATAGAAGTAAAAAGCGAAGGATACCTCAACAACCTGGAACTGCGGTTCCCTAATGAGGCTGCCAGGCATAAACTACTGGATGTAATTGGCGATATGGCATTGATCGGTTATCCCATAAAGGGTCGTATTCTAGCCCATCGGCCCGGGCACAGCACCAATGTAGAGTTTGCAAAAAAGATAAAGCAGTATATCAAAAAGAATAAACATACCAAGGGGGTTCCTGTTTATGATCCTAATCAGCCGCCGGTCTTTGACCAGCAATTCATCGAAAAAACCCTGCCTCACCGTTATCCTTTTGCATTAGTTGATAAGATCATTGAATTAAGCGACACACATATTGTCGGGATCAAGAATGTCACTTTTAATGAATGGTTTTTCCAGGGGCATTTTCCCGGTAATCCCGTCATGCCGGGTGTGTTACAAATAGAAGCGCTTGCACAATGCGGAGGTATTCTTGCCATCAACCTGAGTGGCGAAGGAAAGTATGATACTTATTTTCTGAAAATAGACAACTGTAAGTTCAAAAATATTGTCAAGCCGGGTGATACCCTCATTCTTAAAATGGAATTAACCGGTCCGATACGACGTGGGATTTGTGAGATGAAAGGGACAACTTATGTAGGCAATAAAGTTTGCGCAGAGGCCGACCTCGTGGCACAGGTAAAGTCTCAAAAAAGCTCTTAAAAGAGTCTGAAAAAATGCTTCTTTTTGTAAAGACAAGAAATGATTGAAATGCCCGTTTTACGGGCATTTTCTTTATCCACAAACCCTGTTAAATGGTTTAAAAAAGAGGGCATTAAATCCGGGTCGGCAGGGCTTATTTTCGTACATTTGTCAGTAACCATTTCAGGACTTATTACAATAGTTTTTTACCATTTTTATGACGACAGAAGCTAAAGAAAAAGCCGCCCTTATTTCGGCCAATTACAGTGCAGACAGTATACAGGTATTGGAAGGTTTGGAAGCCGTTCGTAAACGTCCGGCCATGTATATTGGCGATATCGGCGTAAAAGGTTTGCACCATCTTGTTTATGAAGTAGTGGACAATTCCATTGACGAAGCATTAGCCGGCTATTGTAAGAACATCACTGTTACAATTCACGAAGACAATTCTGTTTCGGTAGAAGATGATGGCCGCGGTATCCCTACCGGTATGCATCATAAAGAAAAAAGATCCGCACTGGAAGTAGTAATGACGGTGCTGCATGCCGGTGGCAAGTTCGACAAAGGTTCATATAAGGTTTCAGGCGGTTTGCATGGCGTGGGTGTCAGTTGTGTAAATGCATTAAGTAAATTGATGCATGTAACAGTAAACCGGGATGGCAAAATATTTGAACAGGAATATCATATTGGTGTTCCTCAATATCCTGTTCGGGAAATCGGGAGCAGTGATACCACAGGAACTAAAGTACATTTCTGGCCTGATGATTCCATTTTCATTACCCTGGTTTATAATAAGGACATTTTAGAAGGTCGTCTCCGGGAGCTTTCCTATTTGAACAAAGGTGTTCGCATCATATTGAATGATGAAAGAGAAAAAGAAGAAGATGGTTCTATGTACACCAATGTTTTTTACAGTGAAGGTGGAATTGTGGAGTTTGTAGAGATGCTGGATAAAAATGCCGGGCGTAATGCACTTATACCAAAAGTGATTTTTGTAGAAGGCCGGGATGAAAACACCAATGTGGTCGTGGAAGTAGCCTTAAGTTACAACGATAGTTATAACGAACATATTTACTCTTACGTAAATAATATCAATACGATCGAGGGTGGCACCCATGTATCCGGTTTCCGCCGGGCATTGACAAGAGTTTTTAAAAGCTATGGCGATAAAAATGGCCTTTTTGAAAAAGCCAAAGTAGAAATTGAAGGCGATGACTTCCGGGAAGGATTAAGTTCTATTATCTCGGTAAAAGTTCCCGAGCCACAGTTTGAAGGACAAACTAAAACCAAACTTGGGAATAATGAAGTAATGGGTGTGGTTGATTCTACGGTTTCAAAAGTATTGGAAGCCTACCTGGAAGAAAATCCGAGAGAAGCTAAAAATATTGTATCAAAAGTTATTCTTGCAGCACAGGCAAGAGCAGCTGCAAGAAAAGCAAGAGAACTTGTTCAGCGCAAGTCGGTATTAACCGGCGGAGGACTACCCGGTAAATTGGCCGATTGTTCAGACAGGGATCCTGAACGTTGTGAGTTGTTCCTCGTTGAGGGTGATTCAGCCGGAGGCACTGCCAAGCAGGGAAGAGACAGAAGTTTCCAGGCAATTCTTCCGTTAAGAGGTAAGATACTGAACGTAGAAAAAGCAATGGAACATAAGATCTACGATAATGAAGAGATCAGGAATATGTTCACGGCCCTTGGCGTAAAGATGGGAACACCTGAAGACCCCAAGGCGCTTGACCTCAGCAAACTCCGGTATCACAAACTCATCATCATGACCGATGCTGATGTGGACGGTTCCCATATTGCCACACTAATACTCACTTTCGTTTACCGCTATATGACCGCACTGGTTGAACAGGGCTATGTCTATATTGCGCAGCCCCCTTTATACCTGATCAAAAAAGGAAAAGAACAGGCTTATGCATATAATGAGGTTCAGCGCAAGACCCTTATAGAAAAAATAGGTGGAGGAAAGGATGATTCAGTCAATATTCAGCGATATAAAGGTTTGGGTGAAATGAATTCTGAACAGCTTTGGGAAACAACAATGAACCCCGCTACGCGGACTTTAAAGCTCGTAACCATACAAAGCGCCGCAGATGCTGACAGCATTTTCAGTATGCTGATGGGTGATGAAGTGGCCCCCCGGAGAGAGTTTATTGAGAGCCATGCGAAGTATGCGAAATTGGATGTTTAAGCCTGAAAACCACTACTTTTTATCCAAAATGCCAGGGTGGATAGATAATTTTTAATCGTCTAAGGACTAATGACTTAACCCCGGCTTGCTAAGGCTTGTGGATGCCTGTTTCAAATTTTCCCCTTTAGAACCGGCCGGAATCTGTAATTTCAAGGATTACTTAACCCAAAAACTATTGATCATGTCAGATGTAAAAATCACAGCGTATAACGTAAAAACAAAAGAGAAAGGCGTTGAAATGTTCGATGCTGTTATCACTAAAACAGCGAAAGGCGCCTATATGGCCCAGGGCAATGATGGAAAAGGTAATAAGCTTACCACCCTGATGAATGAAGAAAAAGCTATGGCAGCCATTAAAGCAGGTATTGCCAAACAAGGCTGGTAAAACCGCTTTTGAAGATATACCCGTCCCGATTTGTCGGGATGGGTTTTTTATTGCCTGATCAATCGGAAGGATTGCTTCCTGTTTCCTGCTTGTACATCCAAAAGGTACAAACCATTAGCAAATCCCGGTTCATGAAGATCAATACTTAACTTCTGCACAAAGCCATTGGCGATCAAATTATATTGTTTCACTATTTTACCGGTAACATCATAAACTTTTAGGGTCATGGCTTCGCCATCAGCAGCCTGGAAAGTCAGGTTAAATATGCCTGAAGATGGATTGGGAAATAGCTGCCAGTTTATTTCTTCATTAAATACAACGGGCCGGATAGCGGAATACTTGAAGCTGCCGTCATTGTCAATTATTTTCAACCGGTAATACCGTACACCTGATTTATTATTTTCTATATCGGTAAAACTATATTGCTGTTCAGTTGTTGAATTGCCCCGGCTGATCACTTCTCCTATTTTTACAAACTGGTTTTGCAAGTATGCTGTATTTCCTTTTGCGAGTTCCAGCTCAAAATGATCTACATTGAATTCTGAAGCAGTTGTCCATTCTGCCAACACATCCTTCCCGTTCTTTTTCTTTGCCGTAAAATTGATGAGCTGCACTGGTAACGGTGTATTCTTATCAAACCCACCATTGTTCAGCCAGAACTCTGAAAAATTCTTCACTTTGAATTCAGCATAGTATCCTTTATCAAAAGGAACTTTTTTAGTATTGGCTGAATTAATAAAAATGTAATTGCCGGGTGTATTGTCAGCAAGTGTTCCGTTTTCTTTGCTATCATCTGCGTCGCTGTATTTAGTAACGCCAAGCTCATAAGCCATGGATGGTTTGTAACAAAAACCACAACCAGTTGCATTGATCAAAGCCTCTGTTTCAGTATCCAGGAAATAAAAACGAACGGTTGCCGAATCCGCCAGGTTGACCGTTGCCGGTTTAATGGTAATATTCCTGTCATGATAGTACTGGTCGCTGTTGATGCGAACCGCCCCGGTATTGATATAGGATTGCACATCGGTACTTCCCATATTTTGTCCATTAGGATTAACAGAAGCGATCAGCTTATTAGTGCCGCTTTCTATAAAATCGATCCAGCCTGAGCCATTAACTGCCGGTTGGTTCACAACCGGGCTGGTACCCGTGACACTATAAATACCATAGACATTATCGTAGATATGTATATCATCGATGGCAATTCCATCTTTTGAAAGCCCGGCATCGGAATTGAAAACAAAACGGAAACGCAGGCTGCTGTTATTTGTCGTTGGCAATGCTGTAGTGGCTACATGCCAGCGGGTATAATCCTGCTTGCTCCAGACATTATTGTTCACATAATTTTTATTATACCAATTTGTGCCTTGTCCAAAAGCTCCTAATCTATTCCATGTTATTCCTCCATCATTGGAATATTCCATCCAGGCCGCATCACATAAAGCGCCGCCGCAATCTTCAATATCAAGGGCAAGACTGAGACTTAATGTGGGAACCGTCATCCCGGAAACATTGAAACATGGAGAATATAAATAAGACAACTCTTTATCGTTGTAATAACCAATGAGGTTTGTCTTCCATGCCTTGGTACCGCTCGCTGCTCTTGCTATCTTGGGTGAATTGGGTGTTCCGTATTGCCAGCTGCTTCCACCCGAAGTGGTGGTATACCAATAACCATTATTGGCTTCGAAATTTTCAAGATAAGGAAATGATGTTACGTAAGGCAAACTGTTCACCGTAATCCTTGCCGTATCATTCTCCCTGAAACTATCGCTCGAATAAGATACCCATACTTCCACGCTGTGATTGCCCGGCGCTGAAAGGTTAGCCGTTCCCGGGTTAAAAGTATAATGAACCGTATCATTCGCAGGGATAGTCAAAATATTTTCAATGCTGATGACTGAGCCATCTACTTTCAGAATTACCGGCACGTTATTGACAACAGCACCGGATGTATTTCTTACCGTAACTCTTACCGGCACCGCAGCACTAAATCCACAACTAACAAGCAAAGGAGTATCGATACTCACCAGTTGTATATCATCAATAGCACGATAGAGACGGATATTGTCAAACGAATAACCTGCGCCGCTTTCATTGTCTGCCGCCATATATTCACCCCATTGACCCCAACGAACCTGGAAGCTTGAAGTAAAGACCTGGCCATGTGCAACCAGTGAATCTCCCAACTCAATACTTCCCGACAGTTTATAAGAGCCGTCGGGATTATTTTGATTGGCAAATAAATCATATACATAGATCCAGCTATCAGCATCGCTGCCACGTATCCACACTTTATTGGCGGCATTCGTTTTTTGTTTGTGATTCTTATACCGGAAATCAAGACGGATATCATCAGTGACCGGGTTAAAAGTTCCCAGGTTAAATGTTCCGGTCAGTGAATCAACATTGCCACCCGAAACATAACGATTCATGTCTAAGGTTATAGCTTTACTTCCCGAATAAGCAATGCCGGTATTGATGAACGATCTCAATTGCCCGTATACCGTACTATTTTTAAAATCATACCGATCACTTCCCGTAAGTCCCATTTGGCCAACGTTCACTGTCTGCACACTTAATGTTTCTAAATTATCAAGCCAGGGAAGATCACTTGTCGTGATCGGTTGATTATCTAATTGCTTAAATATTTTTGTCAGGCTATTGTTCGCAACAACCGGGTCAGACACTTTGGTAGCTGTTACTTGTAAACTATATGTTCCTACCGCAGAAAGATCAGCATTCGTAGCAAACGTATAATCAATGAAGCTCCCCG
>DATHDV010000092.1:0-11098 GCA_035318845.1 Chitinophagaceae bacterium | reverse complement strand
CTGCAAAAAATCAACAATTGGAAGATCATTATTTCGGTTCTATTCCAGAAAGGGTATATGCTTATATGAGAGATTATGAAGAAGAGGCATATAAATTAGGAATACCTCTCAGAACCCGTCACAATGAAGTGGCGCCTGCTCAATTTGAATGTGCACCCATTTTTGAAGAAGTAAGTATAGCTGTTGACCATAACACACTTCTCATGGATGTAATGGAACGGGTAGCCCGCCGTCATAATCTCCGGGTGTTGTTGCATGAAAAGCCTTTTGCAGGCATTAACGGAAGTGGAAAACACAACAACTGGAGTATGGCTACGGATACCGGTGTTAACTTATTAGCTCCCGGAAAAACTCCGAAGACGAACCTGATGTTTCTCACTTTTTTTGTTAATACTATCAAAGCAGTCCATGATTATGCGGATGTATTGAGAGCTTCCATCGCTTCGGCGCCCAATGATCACCGGCTTGGCGCCAATGAAGCGCCACCTGCTATTATCTCTGTATTTATCGGCCAATACCTGAGCAAAGTGCTGAATGATGTAAAAGAAAGAGTATCGGACAAAATGGATGAGACCGATGAAAGTATGCTGAAGATCGATATCCATAAAAGCATTCCGGAATTGCTGATGGATAATACGGACCGCAACCGCACTTCGCCATTTGCTTTTACCGGGAATAAATTTGAATTCAGGGCGGTGGGTTCATCTGCTAATTGTGCCAACCCCATGACGGTGTTGAATGGAATTATGGCGGAGACCCTGAAACAATTTAAAAAGGAGGTAGATGCATTGATCGATAAAGGAGAGAAAAAAGAAATTGCGATCATGCACACTATCCGCCAATATATTGTTGGAAGTGAAAAAGTTTTGTTTGAAGGCGATGGATACAGCGAGGAATGGGCAAAGGAAGCAGAAAAAAGAGGCCTGCCGAATGTAAAAACAACTCCGTTGGCGCTGGATGCAATGATCACTGATAAAGCAAAGAAACTATTTGAAAGTAATAATATTTATACGCATACTGAACTGGAAGCAAGACATGAAATAGAACTGGAAAAATATATCAAGAAAGTTCAGATCGAAAGCCGCATCATGGGTGAACTGGCAACCAGCCATATTATCCCGGTCGCCATCCGTTACCAAAACATGCTGGCGAATAATATCAAAGGGCTCAAAGACATTGGTATGAAAGAGGATGCTTACAGTAATCAGAAACAGATCCTGGAGCAGATATCCCTTCATATCAATAAAACCAGCGACCTGGTAGAAAAGATGATCGGGGCCAGGAAAGTTTGCAATGCTATGGACAAGTCAAGAACAAAAGCCATTGCTTACCAAAGCCAGGTAAAGGATATGTTCTTCGATGAGATCCGTTATCATGTAGACAAACTTGAGTTATTAGTGGATGACAGGGAATGGTATTTGCCCAAATACAGGGAGATATTATTCCTGAGATAAGAATTTCAGTCTTGGGTGTTGAGTGTTGATTTATTGAGTCTTTTCTCTGACCTTAAAAGACTCAATATATCAACAAACAATCCTCAATGTTCAAGTTTAACCCTGGCTTCTGCGGGTACCGAAACAATTTTTTTCTTTTCATAATTATAACAGACCATCCTTGTTTTGGCAGCAGCTACCAATACTTTCCTGTCGTTATTTGCCGGCCGAAGGGTTTCCAATTTATATAAAAGGTCAAACCCGACCCTGGAAATTTCCCCGGCAACCACTGAAGCGATTATTATATCTCCGTAAAACAATTCATTCTTGAATTCAATACCTACATCCGACATGATCATTCCCACTCCGGCAAATTCCATTTCGGAATACCCCATGCTTTGCAGGAACTGCATTCTTGCTTCATGGATAATCGACAAAACAGTATCATTCCCTGCATGCCCGCCGTAGTTGATATCAGTTATCCGGACAGGGATCTGGCA
This sequence comes from Chitinophagaceae bacterium, assembly GCA_035318845.1. GTDB lineage: Bacteria > Bacteroidota > Bacteroidia > Chitinophagales > Chitinophagaceae > JJ008. The sequence goes on along the minus strand of DATHDV010000092.1, from coordinate 9,165 downwards.
GCTAAACGGAAAAGAGCCGGGCAATTCAATTTTTATTCTTGCCATACCATTGATGTTTGCAATAAAAATAGGGAAACAAAGCAGACTATTATCAATTATCCTGGAGAGCATGAACAAGATCAAGCATATCCATAAAGCTGCCGGTGGAATGACAGGTGGGAGAACAGATTATTTTTTCACGCCATTTTTTCATCTGGTCCTTACATTCATCATTTTCATCTTCACCGGATACACAACAAACCATATCGGTCAGTTTTTTTGACATCCGGATAATATTTCCTTCCGGTGTCATCAGGGTGATATAGCGGTTGGCAGGATTGCTGCTGATCATTTCATCATTGGGAAATATTCCGGGAATGTTTTCTGTACCAGAAGAAGCGGCAAAGGAAAAACCAGATGCAATTTCTTTTATCCTGCTTTTAACCGGTATATCCAGTTTTGCAAAAGTTCTTTTACTGGCTTCAAGCGCAGCATCGTTCCGGGCTTCTTCTGAAATGCTATTATCTGCGGAAGCATTATTTTCATTGGTAAATGATTCCGGGCTATCCTTTTCAGAATGTTGGACCTCTTGTTTAACCAATTCTTTATTCCCTGATCTGTTGTTAAGTACCTGCATACCGCCCCATGCTAATAATCCAATTACAACTGCAGCGGCGGCATATTTAAATAATGGAGAAATTCTTCTGCGTTCCGGTATTGCGGCCTCATACTCTGCATCCAGTGAGTTTGCTATTTTATTCCATACAGAAACAGGTGGTAGTACTTCAGCTTCATAAAGTTTAGATGGAAATTCATGTGCCAGTTCTGACTCATCAAGAGCATTGGCAATTTTTTCCCAAACGCCATTGGGTGGAGTAACCTCATGATTCAATATTTTATTTTGTAAACTGCTCATGATTTTGTTTTGGTCCCTCTTTGCTGATCAATAAACTGTTTTACCATATCCTGCAATATTACTTTGGCCCTCGAGAGTTGAGATTTGCTGGTTCCTTCGCTGATGCCCATCATATCCGCAATTTCTTTGTGGGTATATCCTTCCACCACATACAAGTTGAACACGGTCCTGTAACCGGGTGATAGATCCTGTACCAGCATCATGATGTCTCTTGCAGCCAGGTCATCCAGTACAGAAAGATATTTGCCTTCGATAGTATTCTCTTCTTTTTCTGTTACCGGCATCAGGTAGCGTTTGCGGCGAAAATGTTCGATGGCGGTGTTTACAAATATTCTTCGCACCCAACCTTCAAATGAACCTTCGCTGCGGAAACTATTCAGCTTTTTAAAGACCTTAATAAAACCTTCCTGTAAAATATCCTCAGCTTCTTCGGCATTCCCGGCATATCGCAGGCATACCGCATACATCTTTGGTGAAAAGCGGCGGTATAATTCTTCCTGCATCCGTCGGTTGCCTTCCAGGCATCCTGCTAGTAAGTCGCTTTCGGAAATAGTATGGTTGCGTTCGGGTGTCAAAATCAGGGGCTTGTTGATAAGTTAGTCAAAAATGTTACCAGTTTTTCAGTGGCTCTTGCCCGGTGGCTGTACCGGGTCTTTTCATCCATGCTCATTTCTCCAAAGGTTTTGGCAGAACCGTCCGGAATAAACACCGGGTCGTATCCAAAACCCTGTTTCCCCTTTCTTTCTTCAATTATCCTGCCTTCACAAATGCCCTCAAAAAGGGTTTCCCGCCCGTCTATTAACAACGAAATAACAGCCCTGAACCGGGCGCTTCGGTCCTGTTTGCCGGCCAAATTACTTAAAAGCTTTTCAATGTTAGCATCAAACGAACGGGCATCGCCGGCATAGCGGGCACTTTTTACTCCGGGTTCGCCATTCAGCGCATTTACTTCCAGGCCCGTGTCTTCACTGAAACAATTGGTTCCGGTCATTTCGAAAATGGTACTGGATTTACCTGAAGCATTTTCTTCCAGTGTATCATAGGGTTCAGGAATGTCAATATCAATTCCCGCTTCTTGTAAAGTAAGTATCTCGAATCGATCGCCAATTATGGATCGTATCTCATCAACTTTATGCTGATTATTGGTCGCAAAGATCAATTTCATAAAACAGGAAGCTGTATTAGAGATTAAACAATCGTTTCAAACAAACCCATAATTTACTTTTCAGCACTTTATCGTTTTCCAGTTCTTTTAATGATGGCGAAAATAAAAAAGAGTTACCGGCAAAGGGTTGTATCTGGAAATGAGGAAAACTCATGGGTAGTCCAAATGAAGCAGGTTCAACTGAAAAAAGCAACACGATCTTACTTTTAAAAAAAACCACAAGTTCCTTGTATGATGCTTGGGGGTGATTATTAAGATTCACAACAGCCACATCAGCCATACTTAATTTGCAGGCGCCGATTATGCCGGTCAGAAAGACAAGATCATTGTCGGGTAAATGAACTGCATCAGGATAACTAACAATGATCAGAAGATTTTTCCGGTTTTCCCCAAGCCATTTCCAACCAGGGTCGATAACCGGCCTGGTTTCTGTATTGTCATCCACAGTATTGTTGACGGGCGTTTCATCCATGCCAATAAGTGAAGAATGGTACAGATCAGCTACCACCGAAGCCGGTAATTTTATATGATTTAAATCCTGATCCACCATGACTAATATTAAAAATGAGTGTTCATTTTTTTCGTTTCTTTGAGCTGTCAAAAATAATCTTTTATGATTGCTGCTATGGATATTTCAATTACAAAAGCAGGGAGGAGCAAGTTACAGGATCTGAATCCTGATAACCTTCCTTTTGGCCGTTATTTTACCGACCATATGCTGGAAGCCGATTATGAAAACGGGGAATGGAAAAACATAGAGATAAAACCTTACCAGCCATTAGTGCTTAGTCCATCCATCGCTGCCATTCATTACGGCCAGGCCATCTTTGAAGGTATTAAAGCATATAAGGACAGGGAGGGAAATGCTTTCATCTTCCGCCCGCAGGAAAATTTCAAACGATTCAATATTTCAGCAGAAAGAATGCAGATGCCTGCGGTTCCTGAAGAATTATTTATGGAAGGCATGCGCAAATTGGTGGAAGTGGATAAAAGCTGGATCCCCACCCGGGAAGATCACTCATTATACATCAGGCCATTCATGTTCTCATCTGATGAAGTAATTGGTGTCCGTCCTTCTGAGAGTTATAAGTTCATGATCATCCTTAGCCCAACGGGGCCTTACTATAATGAACCTATGCGGATCTATGTAGAAGAAAAATATGTTCGTGCTGTTCCGGGTGGTGTGGGCTTTGCTAAAGCTGCGGGAAATTATGGAGCTGCTATGTTTGCCACTGCTGCAGCAAAGAAAAAAGGCTATGACCAGGTATTGTGGACCGATGCCTTCGAACATAAATATGTTCAGGAGATTGGTACCATGAATGTGTTCTTCATTATCGGTAACAGCGCTATTACTCCTGACCTGGAACAGGGAACCATTCTTGATGGGGTGACCCGTCAAAGTACCATTACCCTGCTGAAAGAAATGGGCTTTACCATAGAAGAAAGACCATTAAGCATTGACAATATCATTGATGCCTATAAAGCCGGTTTATTGTATGAAGTGTTTGGCACCGGCACTGCAGCCACTATTTCCCTGATCAAAGAACTCCGTTATAAGGATTTTGTAATGCAGTTTGATGTGGACAATTGGAAAACAGCGCCTGCAATAAAGAAATGGCTGACCGACATCCGGGAGGGCAGGAGGGAAGACAAATACAACTGGATGCAGAAGGTCTAAAAGATGATAGATGATAGTTGACAGATGATAGTGAAGCCCCTCTAATTGCTTATTTCCCAGTTTTTTCGTTCATTTTCGTCAATTACTCCCTAACATTCTGCCGGAAGGGTGGACCTGTAAAAAATTATCATCTGTTAGCTTTAAAATTATCATCTATTCCCCTACCTTTGCCCTCCCAAAAACCGGGATAAATTAAAAGGTCAAAATGCCTACAATTCAACAGTTAGTACGTAAAGGAAGACAGATCATCAGGGCCAAGAGCAAATCCAGAGCTTTGGATGAGTGCCCCCAGCGCCGCGGTGTATGTACAAGGGTCTATACAACCACCCCCAAAAAACCAAACTCTGCGTTGCGTAAAGTTGCCAAAGTTCGTTTGACCAATAAAATTGAGGTGATCGCCTACATTCCCGGTGAAGGCCATAACCTGCAGGAACACTCCATCGTTCTGATCCGTGGCGGAAGGGTAAAAGATCTGCCGGGTGTTCGTTACCACATCGTTCGTGGTTCATTGGATACTGCCGGTGTGAAAGACAGGAAGAAGAGCCGTTCCAAATACGGGACCAAGAGAGAAAAAGTAAAAAAATAACCCTTCGCTTCACTCAGGATGACAATAGAAGTCATCATTGAGTGGCGAATAAATAGTAACAACAAAAATAATTTTAAGACATGCGGAAAGCACAAGCAAAGAAACTCCCTTTAGCTCCAGACCCAAAGTATAATGACAAACTGGTAACAAGGTTTGTAAACAACCTGATGTGGGAAGGAAAGAAAAGCGGGGCTTATAATATTTTTTATGATGCACTTGATAAAGTAGCCAAGCAAACCAGTGAAGATGGTTATGAAGTTTGGAAAAAAGCATTGGTGAATTTAACTCCTGCTGTTGAGGTTCGTAGCCGCCGGATCGGTGGTGCTACTTTCCAGATCCCGGCCGAGGTTCGCCAGGACAGAAAAATATCATTGAGCATCAAATGGCTTATTCGTTATAGCCGCGACAGGAATGGCCGCAGCATGGCTGATAAATTAGCTGGCGAGATCGTTGCAGCCAGCAAAGGTGAAGGCGCAGCATTTAAAAAGAAAGAAGACACTCATCGTATGGCCGAAGCCAATAAGGCTTTTGCTCACTTCAGGGTGTAAAAGATACAAGAACACAACTTCCACATTACCATTTGTCTTTCGGCAGATGGTTTTTTTATTTTTGGACTTTATACTGTTCGTAAGTCAATTCCCAAAGATTGACAGCTTGTTCAAAATTAAGAAAGCCGGGAGTTGTTATATATTCCTTTACAAACGTAAACCCTGCTTTCTCCAGTGTTCTATTGGGTGCCGGATTCAATGCATAAGGTTCACTGAATATCTTTTTGAGCTCCAGGTTTTCAAAGAAATAAGGGAGTGAAATCTTAACCAACTCTGTGCCCATCCCTTTTTTCCGAAACTCTGTATTCCATACATGCAGGTGCATATAAGCTTCTTCTCCAAATTTTATCTTATTTACATTGCAATGCCCGATGGCTTTGTTATCGGCCAGCCAGATCATGCAATAGGATTTTTTTTCGGGGTAAGGTTGTGCCAGTTGTTCCGACAACATGGTTACCCATTCTTCCCTGGATGGCATTTTGTTCAGGTCAACACCCATACCGGTAAGAAATGCAGGATCAGCTGTGAGCCAGTATTGGGTGATGGGTTCAATATCACATTTTTGTATTTCTCTAACGGATAGCAGGTTTGGATTCATATAGTTTTACCGTTGCTGCCCGGATATTTATTTTGGACTATATCCCAATGATGCAGCCCTGTTAATATATTCATTGGCTTTAGCGGTATCCCCTTTTACTCTTAATATTTGTCCCGCATAATAATAGGCATAAGCATTATTTGGATTCAGTTCTATCACTTTTGAATAGTACAATAATCCTTTATCATCATCGCCTTTATTTTTATAGGACGCTGCCAGGTTATAGTATGCATTTTCATACCGGGGATTTAATTCGACCGTATGATTTAATACTCTAATGGCGTCATCATATTTTTTTAAATTGAATAATAATGTTCCGAAATTATAATTCAAATCAAGATCATCAGGCATTAATACCAATCCTTTTTGAAGATAATAATATGCCGAATCAGTATTTTGTTCATACATATAAATTACACCCAGGTGCGACAGCGGCGCATAATAGTCAGGATAGATTTCAAGAGCTCTTTTAAGATATATTTTTGCTGTGTTAAAGACATTTGCCTGGTTTTGTTTATCAGGTGATTTCAAAACTGAAACCGTTAATGCACTGCCCAATATTTGATTTGCCGTAGCACTGTTACTGGATATCTTCACATCATGACTGAAAATAGTTATGTTGTCTTTCCAATCCTTGCTTCTTGAAATAGTTTTAAAAGAGTAGAGTATGGTAATACCCAATACAATCAGGAATAACCGTCCGTTCAGGATGAAAAATTGGTAAAAGTTTTTAAATTTCGTCTTTATACTTTCCGTTTTTGTAAGCTTGATAATAAAATGCGCCAGGATGATGCAAAATCCTAATGAAGGAATATACATAAACCGTTCCGCCATGGTTGAACCCCCTAAGAAAAATAAATTTGAAACCGGGGCCAGCGTAATTAAATAAAATAAGATCCCGAATGCCACGATGCTTTTCTTTCTGAATTTTATTAAAGAATAAATTCCTAGCCCGAAGTAGAGAATTATCCCGATCACTGCAGCGGGATCACCCAGGGTCTGGATTTTTATTTGTGCAAAATTGTAATCACAGCTCAGTGGATGTGGAAAGATCAATAAACCTATATAGCGTAACAGAATATAGAAAATCGTTGCGTATTTGCTGGCATTGTCCGGCGCAGCATTTAACGTGTTATTCAAAACGGAAGAGGCAACTCCCGGGTTCGGCGGAAGGTCTTTAAAAACGATCGACCTTATCAATAACCAAACGCCGGTAATAGCAACCAAAAGAAGAAAAGAAGCGCCGATCTTTTTTAAAGGAGTATCCGTAAAAAAGAAAACAGCCAATGGAATGATCAGCAGGAAAGTTATCCCGGTCTCCTTTGAAATTAATGCAAGAAAAAAACTTATTCCCGAAAAAATAAGCGACCAAATCGATTTTGACGAAAGGTATTGCAGTTGAAACCAGATCGCCATCAGCCCGAACAGGAAACAAAGAATCTCGTCCAGGCTTTTTATATTATTGACAACTTCCGTGTGAATGGGATGAGCCGTATAAAGCAGGGCGCAAACAAAAGGAAATAAAAGATTTTGGGATCTGAATAATTTACAAAGAACTAAAAATAAAAGCAGGCAGGTGATGGCATAAAATAAAACATTGATAAAATGGTAGACAGAGGGATCGTTGGGGGAAAGCTCCCAAACGATGGCAAAAATAATTAATGATGTCGGGCGATAAACAGGGCCCCTTGATTCATCATGACCTGAACCATACCAATAATCCGTTTTGAGTATAGTGGGAATACCTGCAAAGCCCATTTTTGTAATACTATTCTCATCTATGACAGGATGGTCATCTAACGTATAATCATGGTGAGTACTTTGAACATAAAGAACAAAAGCAAAAATGGCGATCATTGTTCCTAAAGAAAACTTTAATTTCTTTAAAGCATTTGGGTCGGCAGTATCTTTTATTTGTATTGGTTTATTCTTAATGTGTTTTTTCTTCATCTGGCCATGATATGTTTTGCTTAACGTATTTTAAGTTGTACAGGTAAATATACTAAACAGGCATATATGAAAAAGAAACATCGATCCATTCTTTCTTAAGAATTAACTGCCGATCAATACGGATCAGGAAAAAAAAAGGAGGCTGTCAATCGACAGCCTCCTGTGTTTAGTTTTTCAAATTTGTTTATTTAACATTGATCAGTTTCCCGGTAACTGTTTTACCTCCAACCGTGAGTTTGTAGATCAGGTTGGCCCTGTAAATGTTCGGAACCTGGTAATTGATCGTCTGACCTTTACCGGCAAATACAAAGCCTTTGTAAATAGTCTGAATTCTGGCACCAAGCATATTGTAAATTTCGAGAGTTGCCTGGCCTGAAACATCAGAACTAATACTAAACGTGATATTATCCTCAAACGGATTCGGATATGCAGTTACAGTTACTCCGTTTTTCGCCGCGGTTACCGTATTAGTATTATTTAATCCGGGTCTTGCAGTTATAGGAAGATTCTGCAACGCACTGCACCATGGTCCATCCAGTGAGCTGATATATTCCAGTTCATGGAAGAGTTGGCCGCTGCAATCGCAATTCTGAAGCGCTGTCTTTATTGCATTATACAACGAAGTAAAGTCGTTGGTACCCGCCGGATAAGGCATATTCAGACCTGAAGCAGATACAAGCAATGCTGAAACCGCATGTCTTGCAAAGGATTTGCAATCGCCACCGCCTTGTGCAATAGCTCCAAGCATGCTTAACGGACTGTTTGAGAAATTGCAACTACCCTGAGTAATTCCGAAATAAGTGAAGAAATTAGTAGTGGTAGTGAACTTAAGTCCCGGAGGCATGTTCAACACGATCCAATCAGATTGCTCATCCCAAAGCTTCGGATGGTTTTTCCAGAATCCCGGGCTGCAACCTTGGCCACCAACGCATTCAAATGTAATCTCGCAAGTTTTAACGCATCCACACTCGTTGGTTCCTTCGAACGTAAGGGTTGCGCTGCCGGTGCCAGCAGTATAAGTAATTGTTTCTGTACCCTGGCCACCTGTTATTGACCATCCTGATCCAGTTAAAGTCCAAAGGATATTAGTGTATCCGCTTGGTCCAGTATATGTATTGCCTGTCGAACCACAATTTGGCAATGGATCTGGTTGTGACAACGTACATGTTGAGTTGTCCGGGATAATTGTATAGGTCATGGTCCAATCTGCTGTTGTTGTTCCATCGCAAGCTGTGTAACGATACCTGTATACAACAGTTCCACTACAAACTGGGCCATCTTCTGGTGTTCTGCTAACAAATGCTGCACTGACAGTTCTACCGCAAGCATCTAAAATATCAGCCGGTGCACCTGGATCAGTAGCACCGCTCGGGCAGTTTACCGTTGCTGTTGCATCAGCTGGAGCTGTTAATCCGCCGCTATAAATGATCGTATAAGTATAAGTCCAGTCTGCAGTGGTTGTTCCATTACAAGCAGTATAACGATAGGTCCATACCACAGAGCCATTACATTCTGGCGGAGTTGTTGAACCTACCAAAGCTGCACTGACAGTTCTACCGCAAGCATCGACAATATCAGCTGGCGCACCAGGATCAGTTGCACTAGCCGGGCAGCTTACAGTTGATGTTACATCAGCAGGAGCTGTTAGTCCACCACTATAGATAATTGTATAGGTCTTGGTCCAATCTGCTGTTGTTGTGTTATCGCAAGCAGTATAACGATACCTGTATACTACAGTTCCATTA
>DATHDV010000091.1:0-17620 GCA_035318845.1 Chitinophagaceae bacterium | reverse complement strand
CTCTACCAAAATGCCGGCCCGCCGGGCCTTTTTCTCGCCGAAATCATCCTACCACATGAATGTCGCCCACTATCAAGGCTGATTCAGGTTGAGGATATCACTTTCTGATTCCTTATTTTTTATTCCTTATTTCTTATTTCTCAGGGAGGCGCCATCCCGATCACCCTTCTTATATCAGGATCTGTAAGCAGGTTATTCATTTGCCTCATGATATTTCCTGCCCGCCCGGAAATATAAGCAGAAGGAGAACCTGCATGGAAGCGTTTTGGATTTGGTAAACAGGCAGCTATCAATGCTGCTTCCTGTTTGGTCAGGTTTTTAGCTGACTTATGAAAATATATTTGCGAAGCCATTTCAATTCCAAATATCCCTTCCCCCATTTCTATTACATTCAGATACATTTGCAGTATCCGTTTTTTTCCCCAGATCAGTTCTATCATAAATGTAAAATATACTTCAAGCCCTTTCCTGATCCAGCTTCTGCCCTGCCATAGAAAAACATTTTTTGCAACTTGCTGGCTGATGGTACTGGCACCATGGATGCGCCCGGGTTTTCTTTCATTGTATCTCCTTGCTTTTGCGATACTCTTCCAGTCAAACCCATGATGATCCGGGAACAACTGATCTTCTGCAGAAATAACAGCAAGCTTTGCATGGGGAGAAATATTTTTCCTGCTGACATAATCTCTTTTCAATCCATGGCCGCTGACCCAGCTAACGAACTGCGTCATGGTGATCGGGGGATTGATCCATTTTAATATTATAATATAAAAAAGCTGGGCAATGAAAAACCAGATGAAAATGCGTTTGCTCCATTTCCATAATTTGAGCAAAAGCTGTTTTCTTGCCAAACTTTTATTGTCAGATCCGTTTGCCATAAATGATAAGTCCCCATACGAGGGCAATGCCAAAAACGATCAGCAACAATCCGTTGATCCGGTTAACAATATGAATATTATGCGGAGTAAGACGGTTGCGGATCTTTCCAGCCAGGAAAACTTTCAATATGTCAGTTCCCAGCATCCAGAGCAGGCAGGTAATAAAAGCAATGATCTTTTGTTGCAACGTAAGATCAATGATGACCGTGGAAATATATATCCAGAAAATAAAGACAGAAGGATTCAGTGTATTCATGAAATAACCAGATAAAAAGATCTTGGCATAATCTCTTCTCCTGAATTTGAAAATTTGTTTTCCTTCTTCATTCACTTTTACTTTTTTAAAAAAAAGAAAATAAATGCCGGTGGCCACCAGGAATACACAACCCGCAATGCCTACCAGGTATTTGTGACTCTTCAGTTGCTCAAAAAGTGTAGTAAAAAGATTCACAAGAAGCACCATCGTAATATCGCTGGCTGAAACGCCGAATACGAAAGTGAGACCTCCCTTGTGCCCGTTGTTGAGACTCTGCTTGATGATAGAAAATAAAACAGGGCCTACCGAGATGCTCAGTAATAAACCAAAGCCCAATCCTTTTAAAATCGCTTCAACCATAAGTGAGCAATAAATAAAAGTACTGCTTCGCCAACTTTTTTACACGGAAGAGTACTCAATTGTTTTGGAGGCTTCGCAGTACAAAGTAAAAAACCTCATTCAGAACCAGGAAAGAGGTTTGTCGAATGAATATTTAAATCTTCCCGGTTTCCAGGAACCTGCTCCATTCGTCCAGCATCTTGCCTTTCATCACCCGGGGAAATTTATTCTGGCTTCCCAGTTTTCCTTTTAGCTCCATAAACCGCATGAATTTTTCTTCGGGTAATACTTCCAGGAACACTTTTTTTAAAGCGCTGTCTCTTTCGGTGGCATAATCATCGTTTAATACCCGCAGGGTTTCATCAATTCTTTTGCATAACCTTTCTGTATCAACTGTATCATTGGTAGCCACATACCACCTGTGGGCAAAAAGGGTTTCATAGGGAAAACCGACAACCGTATATTCCGGGATACTTATATTAAATTCTTCACTAACCAGCTCGATCGCCTTGTTCATATTTTCTACACTCAGGTGTTCGCCGGTAAGACTGAGGAAGTGTTTGATACGGCCGGTTATGATCACTTCGCTTCTTTCCAGGTCAACAAATTTGATAGTATCGCCGATCAGGTAACGCCAGGCACCGGCATTGGTGCTTATCATTAAAGCATATTCTTTTCCTTCCTCCACTTCATGGACCATTTTTGCATCGGGCTTGTCAACAATTTTTCCATCGGCGTCAAAATTTTTCTCATCAAAAGGAACAAACTCAAAAAAGATATTATTGTTTAGTATCAGCTGCATTCCTTTTGCATGCTCCCTTGTTTTGTAGCCAATAAAACCTTCGCTGGAAAGATAGTTCTCGATATACACGATCGGCTTGTCCAATAGTTTCTCAAAACCTTTTTTATACGGTTCAAAAGCAACGCCACCATGCACAAAAAAGCTGAAGTTGGGCCATATCTCATGGATGTTTTTGACCTTGTAATGTTCTATCACCATTTCCATACACATCTGGCACCAGGCCGGCACGCCAACGATGTAACCGATATCCCATTCTTTTGCATGTTCAACAATTTCATTCAACTTCTGGTTCCAGTCGGTCAATGCAGCAATACGTCCGCCGGGTTTGTAAAATGTCTGGAACCAGAAAGGTCTTTTTTTGGCCAATATACCGCTCAGGTCACCGGCATACCACCCGGCTTTCCCTTTTTTAAGATCCGTAGCGCCGCCCAGCATCAGGAATCCCTTTGTCATTGCCCTTTTATTCGCATCTTCATACCTGATCAGGCTCAACAATTGCCGGAGGTAATTAACCGTATTGCTCCGCAATAATTCTTTGGTTACCGGGATGTATTTACTGGCTGCTTCAGAGGTACCTGAACTGAGTGCATAGTATTTTATTTTACCCGGCCAGGTTACGTCGGGCACACCGTCCAATGTTTTCTTCCACCATTCCTCGTAGATCTTATTATAATCATGAACGGGTACAAGCTCCTGGAACGATTTGGCCGGATTCCGGCTCAGCAATGCTTCATCAAAACGATACTGTTGACCAAACTCGGTGAATCTAGCTTTTTTTAATAATTTTTTCAGCACCCGGATCTGCTGTCGCTGTGGATTATTTGGTGGAATACGTAATGCTGCTGCAATTGCCCTGGGAAGTTTTATTTCAATGATGTTCGCCATGTAATACTTTGAGGAAGGGCTTAAAGTTACGAATATAAGAAATAGGCAATGGACAATAGGCAATAAACAACAGACAAAAGCCGTATTTCTGAATTATCGAACCTGCTAATATTTTTCCGGATTATTTATCATGTGATTCAACAGCCTTCCTATTTCTGCATTTTTATCTGATAATTGTATGTATTTCTCTTTATCAAAGTAATTGCAGGCAAGCGAAAAATCCAGCCACCCAGAAGTTTCCGAATTCTCCATATCGCTATCTGTTACCTTTGATACAAAATGAGCCGGGTATCTTTTTTTCCTGTATGCTTCCAGGAAACAAATGCAACACTTCTTGACGATCTTCGTATTTGGTCTGTAAGAGAATATGTTTCCTCTTTTGGAAACTTCTTTGAAAGATCATAGATCTCCATCGCCAATTCAAATGCAAGTTTATAAACTTTTGTTTCTTTAACACTTATTGCCGCCACGAGTTAAAAATTTGCTTTATGGTTTTGCCTATTGCAAATTGCCTATTGTTTCATCCGCCAAGACTCCGGTACATTCTCCATAATAATTTAAGATCACTCGCCGGTTCATAATCCCTCGCATACCAGTAATCCACCATTTGCAGACTTTCTGCAGGTAAAGAATGTTTTGCAGTTATTACCGAGCCGTTGCAGGCTATTATTCCTTTGCGCAGAGCCGGCAGGTTTTTTTCCGGCACAGCATACCCGACCCAGGTTTTTTTTGCAAACAATACGGTAAAACAATTTGCGAGAAAAGCAAATGGTTTTTTAACAAGAAAAACATGAACAGGAAAAATAAGTATGCCAAAAAAAGAAATAAAAATATCTATCAACCTTTTCAGCCTGCAATTATATGGGTTTGCGAGTTTAAATCCATTTTCTTTTGACATAGCCTCACCGGATGAATCTTTTGAATCGCTTCCTACAATGCTGCTGCTGCCGGATGCGTGGAATTTAATACGGATGCCGGAAGGTAAATGTTTAACACCTTTGATAATATCAGAAAAAGAAAGGCTTCCTTCGCAAAAGACCACTTCTTTAAAAGGAATGGCCGATGATAGTTCGGGTAATTTCTTCCAGTAACCCACGGCCGATCCATCATTTTCACCCACGGCTACCCTGCCCAGTATTCTTTCATGCAGGCCTGCTTCTTTGATCAATTGAACAGTTTGCTGGTATTCCTGCGGAGAGGCTATGATCAAAGTACTGGCGTTTTCTCCCTTGTCTTTATTGCTCTTTAATACATCTGTCCTGATCAGCAACCATCTTAATAAACTTATAACTATAAAAGCAATTAAAGAACCGAATAAAAGGATCCCTCTTGAAAAACGGAAACGTTCCGGAAGCAAAGCATAACCGGCCAGTAAAATAATAGTGGCTATAAGAGTTGATTGAACCAGTTCCGAACGTTTATACCAGCGATCATACAATCCTGCATAATAAGCGGTAATCAAATAAAAAATAGTATAGGCAGGAAAGGCAAACCATAATAAGGTTCTTTCATACTGAACGCCTGTCCGTACATACTGACTCCAGATATTCTTCATCAGCCAGAACGAAAGAAGAATAAGACCCGCATCGATCAGGGGTAAGCCGATCCGCCGGATAAAATGTGTTGCCGCCGACAGGAAGGCTCTTATCCAGATGGCAATATGAATTAAAAAATTAAACAGCCCGGCCCGGCTGCCGCTATAGTGTTTGCGGACAAAAATGCTCATGGCATTATAAAACATCCGCACATAATTCATGCTGCCTTTCCGGGTACTTTCTCCTTTGAAATGAATGATACTGCTTTCTGCGAAATAATAAATTTTATAACCCGCTTTCTGAATACGGTAACTTAGGTCAACGTCTTCGCCGTACATAAAAAAGATCTCATCAAAGCTGCCCACTTTTTCCAGCACTTCTTTTTTTATCATCATAAATGCCCCGGCCAGTACATCCACTTCATTATTTTCATTTTCGTCCAGGTGTCCCAGATGATATTTTGAAAAAACCTTTGACCGGGGAAATAATATTGATAACCCAAACAGTTTATACAAGGATGTCATCGGTGAAGGGGTCGACCGTTTGGACTCTTTTAAAAACTTCCCCCTGCCATCCAGCATCTTAATACCCAATGCCCCGGCATCTGCATGTGACTCAAGAAATGAAATACATTTTTGAAAACAATCCTCCGGCACAAATGTATCGGGGTTCAGAAACAGGACAAATTCCCCCTTTGCAGATCCCAGGCCTATGTTGCAGCCCTTGGCAAAACCAAGATTTTCCTTATTTGCAATAAACTGAACGGCCGGGAATTTTGGTTGCAAATAGTCAATGCTGTTATCAGCAGAACAATTGTCGACCACAATTATTTCTGCAGATATTCCGCCAATAGCCTTCTGTACAGAGCACAGGCACAGTTCCAGGAAATGTTTTACGTTGTAGTTAACAATAATTACAGATAATTTCATACTTAAAGAGCTTCAAATCTAAAATCTTAAATCTGCAATCTAAAATCTGGTTTTTATCTTTGTCCATGCTTAAACCCACCCTTCTGAATGCAGTAAAAGCCGGAGCCGCAGAAATACTCCGTTTTTTCAACAATGATTTTACAGTCAGTAATAAAGAAGGCATCAACAACCTGGTAACGGAAGCTGATCATGCTTCAGAAAAAGCCATCATCGCTGTCGTAAAATCCGCTTTTCCGGGTCATCATATTTTAAGCGAAGAAGCCGGGGAGCTTATCCAGGATTCTAATTATAAATGGATCATTGACCCGATCGACGGGACCATCAACTTTGCACATGGCATTCCGCTCAATTGTGTTTCGATCGGGATCGAGCATAATGGCGAAATGGTCATGGCCGCCGTCTACAACCCGCATATGAATGAATTATTTTTTGCAGAAAAAGGGAAAGGAGCTACGTTAAATGAAAAAGCAATTCATGTAAGCGAACAAACTCAAACTATAAAAGCTTGTTTGGTAACAGGATTCCCGTATACTTATTTAAATATGCCCAATGGTCCGCTTGAAATTTTTGAACGATTCGTCCGCAAAGGAGTTCCGGTAAGGCGATTGGGTTCTGCCGCTATTGATCTTTGCTGGGTGGCTTGCGGAAGGTTTGATGGTTTTTATGAACATAAATTAGAAGCATGGGATAGCGCCGCCGGTTATTTGATAGTTGAAGAAGCCGGGGGAAAGGTAACGGATCATGAAGGAAATAAGTTTTCAGTTTACCAGCATAAAGTTTTAGCTACTAATGGAAAAATTCATGATGAAATGGTTGATGTGATAAATAATAGGAAAGAGCTTCAGTAATAAAATTTTTGCTTTTGGATTTTAGGTTTTAGATTGAGGAAAACTCTGATTATGACTGAAAAAGAACTTAAAGCAAAAACAAAATCAGTCGCCATTGCTGTTGCGCGGCTTTCTGAAAAATTGAACAGCACCAAAGTTAATAACACTTATATCGGGCAGATCTTACGAAGTTCCGCCTCCATGGGTGCTAACTACAGGGCTGCCTGCAGGGCAAAATCGACAAAAGATTTTGTTTACAAACTACAGGTTGTTGAAGAAGAGACGGATGAAACAATGTATTTTTTAGAATTACTTGCAGAATTCAATGAAAAATATAAAACAGAAATGAGAGTTATTTATAAAGAAGCCGAGACAATTCTGAAAATAATGGTGGCCTCTATAAAAACCTCACAGAAAAAATTGGATAGAGAGTATGGCCAACCCAAAACCAAAAACCCAAAATCTAAAACAGATGAATAGTGAGCAACGAACAGAAATATCATCCCTTGGCGAATTTGGCTTAATTGAGCATCTTACCAAGAACATCGAATTGCAAAACGCCTCCTCCGTACTCGGAGTTGGTGACGATGCTGCAATCATTGATCATTTCGGCAAGCAAACTGTTGTTACAACAGATCTTTTGGTTGAAGGCGTTCATTTTGACCTGATGTACACTCCCCTGAGACACCTGGGTTACAAATCTGTCATTGTAAACCTGAGTGATATATATGCCATGAATGCAACGCCAACTCAAATTATACTTGGCATTGGTTTTAGCAACCGGTTCAGCCTGGAGGCGCTGGATGAGTTTTATGAAGGTGTGTATGCCGCCTGTAATAAATATGCTGTTGACCTTGTCGGCGGCGATACGACCACTTCTCAAAAAGGATTTATCATTTCTGTCACTGCCATTGGTGAAGTGGTGCCGGATACATTTGTAAAGAGAAATACTGCTCAGAAAGGTGACCTGCTTTGTGTCAGCGGTGATCTTGGCGCAGCATATGTCGGGTTATTGTTTTTAGAAAGAGAGAAAAAGATCTTTATGGAAAGCCCGGGTGTGCAACCCGACCTGGAAGGCGAAACCTATGTGATAGGAAGGATGCTGAAACCGGAAGCAAGGAAAGATATCATTGAGTTTTTTGCTAAACAGGAAATTGTTCCGACTTCTATGATCGATATCAGTGACGGACTTAGCTCCGAGATATTACATATTTGCAAACAAAGCAACCTGGGTTGTGTGTTGTATGAAGAAAAAATACCGGTTCATGAAGAAACGAAAAAGGCTGCTTTTAAATTTGAACTCGATCCCACGGCCTGTGCGTTAAGTGGAGGAGAGGATTATGAACTGTTGTTTACGATTCCTCAGTCAGCGTATGAAAAACTATTGCTGAATGAGCAGGTCAGTGTAGTGGGATATATGGCCGATGCAGACGAGGGCGCCCATATCATGACCAAAGGTGGCAGTAAACTTGCTATTACGGCACAGGGATGGAATCATTTGAAGTAGATGATAGTGGATAACGGATAGATGACAGTTGATTACTGAACTAAATTTTTGCTGAAATTTGAAATCTATAAAAAACTTTCTATTAAAGAACTATCATCTATCATCTGTCAGTTATCATCTCTTAAGGAGTATCCGCAAAATGAGAACTAATTTATACATATTACTCTTCACTCTTTTCACTGCCTGCGGCGTCAGCAGGTCTTCTTTTTCACCCAATAAGAAATATTCATTGCAGCAGGTGCAGAAAGATTATTCTCTGTACCGGGAAATCTTAGAGGAGCATCATCCTTCGCTGTATTGGTACACTTCCAAAGACAGCATGGATCATTATTTCAGTTACGGGCAACAGCATTTGAAAGATTCCATGACGGAGCAGGAGTTTCGTAAAGTGCTGAACTATGTTACATCAAAGATCGGTTGCGGACATACTTCGGTCCGCTCTTCCAAAGCATGGATAAAGTATACCGATACAGCCCGTTTGGGAAAAATGTTTCCACTCAGCCTTAAGATATGGAAGGACAGCATGGTTGTAACCGCTAACCTGAACCGGAAAGACTCTATAATAAAAAGAGGAACCGTCATAACCAGGATCAATGGTAAGGCGGAACAGAAAATTGTTGATACACTTTTTGATTATATCTCAACTGATGGCTATAACCTGACGCACAAATATCAAACCCTGAGCAACCGTGGTTTTTTTGGATCGCTTTATACTTCGCTTTTTGGCGTTTCGGAAAAATATACGATTGAATATATGGATGCTGCCGGGCAAATAAAAAACACGACCATACCTGTTTATAATCCCTCAGATACAATTAACCGTGCTGCCATCCGCCCTATCAGCAACACACCACAACCATCCAGGAAAGAAAGAAAACAACAGGGATTAAATAATGTCCGCCTGCTGAAGATCGATTCCGTCAATCACACGGCCATGATGGACCTTTCTTCTTTTGCTGAGGGGTACCAGTTGCGGCGGTTCTTCCGCAATTCATTCCGGGCATTACAGCAGAACAAGATCGGTCATCTTATTATTGATGTCCGCAACAATGGTGGCGGCGAGGTCACCAATTCCATGCTTATCAGCCGTTATCTTGTCAATCAAAAATTCAAGATCAGCGATTCTTTGTATTCTGTGAGGAAAGGAAGTCCGTACCAGCAATACATCAAACATCATTTCTGGAATAAACTCTTCATGACTTTTTTTACCAAAAAGAAGAAAGACGGTAATTATCATTTCGGGTATTTTGAGCGGCATTACTTCAAACCCAAAAAGAACGATCATTACGATGGTAAAGTGTACATATTGATCGGGGGTAATTCTTTTTCAGCAACAACCCTGTTTGTAAGTTCCGTTATACAACAGGACAATGTAACTGTTGTTGGCGAAGAGACCGGTGGCGGGGCTTATGGTAATTCAGCCTGGCTGATACCTAATGTTACGTTACCGGAAACCGGCGTTCGTTTCCGGCTGCCATTGTTCAGGCTGGTATTGGATAAAGACTATCCGAAGACAGGGAAGGGTGTACAACCCGAAGTGGAATCAAAACCAACCGTGGAAGCCGTCCGGCGCAGCGCTGATTATAAATTGGATAAGGCGATGGAGCTTATAAAGAAAGATAAGAACAGATGATAGTGGATAACTGATAGATGATAGTTTCTTAAGCACTATCATCTATCATCTATCAGTTATCATCTTGAAGTCATCAGCATCCCGTAAAAAAGGAAATTTATCCCTCACGGTTTGCAAATGAGTTTTATCTAAAGTAATTGTAAAAATATCTTCTTCCTCTTTTTTTGTGTACAACACTTCGCCAAGCGGGTCAACGATCATGCTTTCACCACTGTAATGGATATTGTTTCCATCATCACCCACACGGTTTGTTCCAACTACATAACACTGGTTTTCGATGGCCCTTGC
This sequence comes from Chitinophagaceae bacterium, assembly GCA_035318845.1. Lineage (GTDB taxonomy): Bacteria > Bacteroidota > Bacteroidia > Chitinophagales > Chitinophagaceae > JJ008. The sequence continues at coordinate 7,741 of DATHDV010000091.1, read as the reverse complement.
CTGCAGCAATGTTTTCCACGCATGTATTCTTCTTTCCGGCCAGTTGGCTACATATATTAATACGTCATATTCAGCCGCATCCCCCGGAGTTTGACGGGCCCAAACCGGGAACCTCAGGTCATAACAGATGAGTAAATTGATCTTCCATCCTTTCACTGATGCGATCAGTCTTTTTGTTCCTGCTGTATAATGTTCATCTTCTCCAGCAAAAGCAAAGCAATGACGTTTATCATAGACACCATATTGCCCGTTGGGCTGCATCCAGATCAGGCGGTTGTAATACCGGGTCGGGCCGCTTGAAGCGGCCTGAACCGTTTTATCTGCCAGGTCGCTTTCAGCGGCCTGAACCGTTTTATCTGTCAGGTCGCTTTCAGCGGTCTGAACCGTTTTATCTGCCCGGTCGCTTTCAGCGGCCTGAACCGTTTTATCTACCAGGTCGCTTTCAGCGCCCCGACAGATAAAACTGCCCGTCAAAATAATTTTTTTCTCTGCCGCTATTCTTTTCATCCATTGCAGCGTTTCTCCTTCCATCGTTTCAGCTAATGTTTCCGTTTTCATGCTGAAGCCGGTGCTAAACATTTCAGGCAGCACAACGATCTCTGTTTTTTCTTTTATGCTGCTGATCTTTTGTTCCAGCATTTGCAGGTTGGCAGATTTATCCTCCCAGTGGAGATTGGTTTGGATGGCGGATATGGTAAGTGTTGACATTTTTTGTTTCTTACTTGTCCGTAAAATTAGTTGTATTGCCGCAACTCCCCGAAAGGCAAAAAATCTTGTATAAACCTGGCTAAATCGATGAAAATCAGGAAAACAATTTTAAGCAATTAAAAAATTGAACATTCGTATATTCGACAATACAGATGTTGTGTGCAATACTCCCGGCAATAACCAATGACAAGGAGATCAAAATACTTATTCATAATTTTTATTATCATTCTAATAATTGCAGGAGCATTTTATTTTATCACTAATTTTTTTCGAGCTTTTGCCCCTGACAATATTACTATTAGTAAAACTGAAATTAAAAGTAGTAACGGATTCATAAATCCTATCACTATTGAAAAACTACGTGTTGATTCAATTGGGGAAGAACATAGACCTGCAAAGTATACAATTGTATATCTTGCCACCTGTGCTATTAAACAATCCGAAGGCAAACCACCTGTTCCTCTAAAAAGCATAAAGCTTACTCACACTGGTCGTTATAGTTGGTCTGAAGAAAATGTAAGTATCCCAATGCTACATACTGAATTGTCAAGAACCAGATTGGATTCTTCCCAAGGAATAATTTGGAGCATAGGGAGTCAAAGATTTGACATTTGTCCTATCAAGTTTGAGCCAACAAATTGGTACTTTGTAACTTTCCTTGATCCACAAATTGTTGGAATCTATATTTACATTGATGACAAGGGAAGCATCCACAAATTTGCGGCATACAGTGGCGTTTCTCCAATTTAACGTACTGCACACAACAAGGGGTTTGGCGCTAGCCTGGCTCTTGCTGGCCCCGCTATAATAAATTTGTATCTTAGTATCGCTCGGCCGCTAAAGTCATTATAATTAGACAGGCCAGCACCAAGCCCTACCGTTATAGACAACCAATTAATAAAACAAAAAATTAATTAAAATGAAAATTATCATAACCGTTCTTTTAACCATAGTAGCTCTAATACTTGGATTTTATATTTATATATCCTCAGGCGCATATGACATCAGCCAATTGTCGTCCCATAATGATCTAACCAAATCGATTATTAAAATAACCACGAATAATTCGATTAAAAAAAGGTCAAAGGGAATTATAGTGCCTAATAACTTAAAAGACACTGCAATAATTATTTCAGGCTTTAAAACTTACACTCAAATGTGTTCTGGCTGCCATGGTGCACCCGGGGAACCTAATGATATGGTTAAGGGGTGGTACCCGAAACCACCAGAATTATATAAGAACTCTAAGGAAAGTGATGCCAAAGAATTTTTTTGGATCACAAAAAATGGAATAAAGATGACCGCTATGCCTGCATTTAAGCCCACATATACTGATGAGCAAATATGGGCTATAACTGCTTTCGTTACACAAAAATTATCCAAAATGACAGCTGATGAATATAAAAACTGGAAATCCAGATATGCAATTAACAATGTCCCTCAGTAAATGACAATAGAAAAAAATAAGAGGCAAATCGGCTGCCTGTAACATGGTATTGAACGCAACCGGGGCTGAAAATTATTTTCCCGACAATCATCGAGGTTTTTATTGAAATAAAAACCCCGGCTCAAAACCGGGGTAACGATATCATTCAAATCATTTGAATCAATGGTTTATTCAGCCTCCGCCACCACCTCTTTCACTTCCGGTATCATTCTCTTCATCATGCCTTCAATACCGGCCTTTAATGTTATCATGGAGGAGGGGCAACCGCTGCAAGATCCCTGCAACATCAGGTTTACCACACCATCATCATAACTCCTGAACTGAATGGCGCCGCCATCCATTTCCACGGCTGGCTTTACATAATTTTCCAACAGTTCTTTAATGCGTTTTACCACATCTTCATCATCGGCATGCACTTCGTTGCTGCTTTCTTTTTTTATCGATACCAGTTCTTCTTCATTGATCACCGGTTTGCCTTCTTCCAAATATTCTTTCAGGAACTGGCGGACAGAAGGAATGACATCCTCCCAATCGGTCTCCGTTGTTTTGGTCAGCGTTACAAAATTGCTGGCAATGAATACGGCTTTGATAAAAGGAAAACCAAATAACTCTGTCGCCAAAGGAGAAGGCTTTGCACTTTCCGCATCCGGAAAATCGATGCTCTTACCTGGATACAGGAGCTTGTTGGCCACAAACTTCATCGTCTCCGGGTTGGGAGTCATTTCGGTATAAATGCTGATAATGGGATTACCGGTCTTGATCATATCTCACAGATTGAATTGTAAAAATAGTAACTAATTATTGCTATTGTTTACGAATGAAGGAAAGACAGGCCAGTGGCGGGTTCCTGGCGACTTATTCCCTGAATTTTCCTGTCTTTTTCAGGTAGCGGATCAGCCCATAGGCCAAACCCAAAATACTTAATATCACGATCAACCATGTATTGCGAAGCGTTTTATCATGCCCCGTAAGCTCAGGATAGTACAATAAAAGAATTAATGTAATACCAACCAGCCAGATAAGCTGTGTGGTATGTTCTTTCAGGATCCATCGTTTCCAGTTGAACTGCATACTGCCAAATGTTTTGCCAATGCCTTTCAGGTTGGGAAACCAGCGGTTTATTTTTTTACAATATTCATCAAAGCCCGGCCCGAATTTCCCCCGTAAAAAATTCTCTTCCGCCAAAACGATGGCCTGGTAGATAAATAAAAAGACAGGAATTACGATGATGACATATACCAATGAGTTCGCTAAGATGCCCACACCAAGCAACATCAAAATATTTCCGACATATAAAGGATTGCGACAATGATTGAATATCCCGTCTGTCACCAATCCTTCAGCATAAGGCTTTCCTTCTTTGCCGCCCCGAACGATATAGGCCAGCCCGATCGTTAGTCCACGGATCAGCTGACCAAGACAGGTGATGAACAACCCTAAACTGATCGGCCATACATAATAATCCCGATAGCTATCGGGGCCGAATTGCGTTGGGGAAAACAAAGGCCAGGATGGAATGAACAACGCTCCGTAAAAAAGAATGAATATCCAGTTGCGGTACTTAAAGAAAAAATTGCCAATGGCGACCATAGGGGATGTTTTTTATCGCACAGAGAAAAAAGAGAGAAAGAGAGAAGCTTGATATTTTTACTCTTTAACCTCCTTTTCTCTGTGCGAGGCATTTTTTATCGCACAGAGGAAAAGAGAGAAAGAGGGATGCTTCGCATCTATAAATTCTCTTTTTCCTTTATTTCCGGGCTGGGTATATTTTATTTTGCATAGTTATTAAAAAGCCGGGTAATCCCGTTCTTTAATAACTCTTCATTAAAGTTAATTAAAAGCCCAATTTCCAGATTTGTTAAACGTAAATGATTGAGCAATTTTTTCTTAAAAAAGGGAGTTACAGTTTCAACAGATTTAATTTCTACAATTACCCTTTCTTCAACAAGTAAATCTATTCTGAATCCAACTTCCATTTTAATCTCGTCATAAATAACAGGCAGAGGCATCTGTCTTTGTGACAAAATCCCTCTCTTGGTTAATTCATAGTGAAGAACCTCTTCATAAACAGATTCCAGCAAGCCCGGCCCCAATATTTTATGAATTTTGATTGAGGCATCTACTATTTCGCCTGTTATTTCATTTATCTCCATCCGTAACTTGTATTTCTCTTTCTCTCTTTTTTCTCTGTGCGACTACTTCTTCACTGCGATAAGACCGGCAAAGTTGTACCATTTGAAAAATACTTCGCAATGGGCAAAACCGTTGTCACGCAGCAGGGAAATATTTTCACTTAGTTTATAAGGAACCAAAACATTTTCCAGCGCTTCTCTTTTCTGATAAATTTCCATTTCGCTGTAACTGTTCCGGCGTTTATAATTGTAATAGTATTCGATAAAGTCACGGTTGAACAGGCTGTCCTCCGCCAAAATTTTTTCCACGAGTATCAGTACGCCGCCACTGTTTAACCCGGTAAAAATATTTTTCAGTAATTGCTCCCGGTAAATGGGCCTGACAAATTGCAGGGTAAGGCATAATACCACTACGGATGCATTACTGATCGCCACTCCCTGGTTCAGGTCGGCGCAGCGCAATTCATAATCCCGGGAGAAACCTATTTCCATCAGTTTGGATTTGCATTTATCCAGCATTTCCTGCGAATCATCAACACCAATAAAACGGATGTCCGGGTTGACCATCGTATCCATGCCGATCATGGTGGTGCCGGTGGAGCAGCCAAGGTCATATACATCAGCGCCTTCTTTGGCATGGTCGGCAGCCAGTTCAGCCATCATCCGCTGAATTTCCCCATAATAAGGCACCGAGCGGTTCACCATATCGTCAAACACTTTGGCCACGTTTTCACCAAACTTAAAATCGCTAGCCTTTTCTATTTCGCCTTTAAAAACTTCATCTTTGCCCATAGTCATAATTAAAATGGGTACAAAGTAAAGCATTTTGATACGAATAATTTTTTGTTACCAGCAGCAGTTTTTCATGGCATCGTTTGTTGCGTCGCACACTTGTGCTGCATATCATTGGGCATCATAAACAACTCAAAACGCTATCAAGCAATTCAGAGACATGAAAAAGATTTATCACTTAGGCAACTGTACCACCTGCCAGGCTATCATTAAAGAAACCGGGATCGGCAATAAGGATTTTGTCATGCAGGATATCAAGTTTGAAAAAATAACACCTGCACAATTAGAGGAGATGAAGAATATGACAGGCAGCTATGAAGCATTATTCAGCCGCAGGGCTTTAAAGTATAAAGAACTGGGGTTGAAGGATAAAAAGCTGGAGGAGAAGGATTACAGGAAGTATATACTGGACGAATACACTTTTCTGAAGCGGCCCGTTGTAATTATTGACGATAAAATTTTTGTGGGCAGTGAGAAAAAAAATGTGGAAGCATTGAAAAAAGCAGTAAAATAGAAATGTTAAAAAAGACAAAAGAGTGGCATATGTCTTTTATTGGACAGTACCCGGCAAAACAGGCAATATCTTTGCATCAACTAAAAACCAGGAACAAAGGAATTACGTTAGTATAAGAGCTAAAAATAATCGTATGCGACAAACAATTTTTTCTCCGAAGGAATCCATTCGGACAATACTCATCATATCTGCCCTGTTAAATGCAAGTTGCAGTATGGGTCAGACAGGAAACGCAAAGAATAAATATCCCGATCCTCCCATTGCTACCAAAAAAACAGTTTACCCGATGAAGCTTACCGATGCAGAATGGAAAGAAAAACTTACTCCTGAACAGTATTATATCCTTCGCCAGGAAGGGACCGAAAGAGCCGGGACAGGCAAGTATGATCATTTTTATGAAAAGGGAACTTATTATTCAGCCGCTTCCCTGCAACCGCTTTTCAGCTCTGAAGCAAAATTTAATTCAGGAACCGGATGGCCGAGTTTTTATGCACCCATAAACCCCGATGCAGTCAGGTTAGTAAAAGACGAAAGCTTTGGAGAGATCCGCTGGGCGGTGGTGGACAGCAAAAGCGGTTCACATCTTGGGCATGTATTTGATGATGGCCCCGAACCAACCGGCAAACGCTACTGTATGAATTCGGCTGCGTTGATATTTGTTCCGGAAGGAGGTAAAGCACCGACGAGTTCAAAACAACAATAAAAAATAATAGAATGAGATCCTCTTTTATTATAGCAGTATGTATATTCTTTGCGGGCTGCGCCAATTCACAAAATAATAATGATGTGAAAATTCCGGCAGGGATCAAACAAAAACCAGTAACCAATGAAGCAGTCGCTTATTTTTCAGAAGGATGTTTCTGGCACACAGAAATTGTTTTTCAAAGCCTCGAAGGTGTCCGTGATGCTATATCAGGATATGCAGGCGGTAACGATAAGGATCCAGATTACGAGAAAGTAAGTTCCGGGGAAACCGGTCATGCAGAAACGGTGCAGGTGTATTACGATCCTTCCAAAATTTCATTTGAAACATTGGTAAAAGCTTTTTTTGCCAGTCATGATCCCACCCAGGTGAACAGGCAGGGCAATGATGCGGGAACGCAATACAGGTCCATTGCTTTTTACAGCAATGAAAAAGAAAAACAGGTAATTGATGCCGAATTAAAAAGAGTGGCTGACTCCAAAAAATATCCCGGAAAAATTGTAACAGAGATAAAGCCGTTCGGCAAATTTTATCCTGCAGAAGATTATCACCAGGAATATATTTTACAGCATCCTGAGAACTCCTATGTGCAGCATGTTTCCATTCCCGATTATTTAAAATTCAGAAGAGAGTTCAACGGGAAATTTAAGCGTCAATCGTGAATCGTCAATCGTGAATGGGGAAAAAAGCCTTTTTAATTGGGTAATTCACTTTGCTGCCAACCGCCTTTCTGTTACCTTTTCGAAAAGCAGTGCAGTGTTCCTGAAATTAAATCATCAGAAGTTAGATGTATATAGCGCCTCACTGGGGCTTGTATTTGTTTGTTATAAATTCTCCATGACACTGCCTTCTGAGAAAAAATTTGGGATGTCCAGCCAAATAAGGCGGGCTGCATTATCAGTCCATTTAAATATTGCGGAAGGTGCGTCAAGAAAGTCTGTTGTAGAAAGAAGACGTTATTATGAAATAGCAAGGGGATCAATTGTTGAAATAGATGCAGCCTTAGACGTGGCAAACGAGTTGGGATATACTAAAGATCAAGATATTTCAGACCTATCTAAAGCGATGATAAGGTATTTTCAAGTGCTTAGCGGAATGCTACGATAATACTCATATTGCCGATTGCCGATTGACGATTCACGAAATTGCTGCTGTTCTTTTTTCTTTTTGGAATACCATAAAAACAACTACCAGGCTAAGAAGCATGAATATTGCCCCCAGTAAAAAAGGTATACCGGGAAAATAAAAGGGAGCTTTTGAAGTAGTAAAATATTTAAAAAGATTATTCATGATCAGCGGACCTATAATGGTGGTGAGGCTCATTAAACTGGTAAGTGCTCCTTGTAAAGCCCCCTGTTCATTCCGGGCAACATGACTTGCCATGGTGGACTGCAAAGCCGGCCCGGCGATCCCACCAAGACAATAAGGAATAAGAAAAACAAACA
>DATHDV010000090.1:0-11464 GCA_035318845.1 Chitinophagaceae bacterium | reverse complement strand
AGGTTGTCAATAATAGTTACCACATGATTACCGGCGCCAACATTATTAAAAGTATACGGTGATGCACCGGGTACAGGCGGTGCACCATCAAGACTCCATGTAAATGGAGCTGTTCCGGATAGTGCAGTTGCAATAATGGTTCCATTAGATGCACCGGGGCATGATGTCGCCGTACTTGTTGTGCTACCATTGATACCGGGTCCGGCTGCAACATTTGCATTAAATAATGCAATGCAACCAATATTGTCTGTTATCCTGATAACATGGGCGCCTGCCGTAACATTGTTAAAAGTATGAGGTGATGGTCCCGCCACCGGTGGATTTCCATCCAATTGCCAGGTAAATGGCGGTACGCCGCTTAATGCAGTTACAATGATAGTTCCATTAGCAGCACCCGGACAGGATGTTGCTGTAGTATTAATAGTGCCTGTTATTCCAATACCTGCGGCAACATTTACATTCATCAAAACAGATGAACATCCAAGACCCTGGTCAGTAACTAATATTGTATGATTCCCTGCCGACAAGTTGGAAAATGTAAATGGTATGGTTCCGGCTACCGGTGCGCCTCCATCCAAAAAGAATAAATAGGGACCGCTTCCCCCGGCTGATGTGATGGTGATGCTACCATTGTTTACACCGGCACAGGAAGTAGCTGTAGTAGTTGTTGTTGCAGGGATGGTGCCGGTTAAATTCACGGTGATGTTGACCGTACTGGTACATCCGGCTGATGCATCTGTTACTACAATAGTATGCGGACCAGCAGCTACATTGATAAAAGTATATGGGCTCGGTGCAACTACCGGTGCTCCGCCATCTAATATAAAAGTATAAGGTGGCGTGCCAATACCGGCAGGAACAGTGACAGTGATCGTGCCGTTTGGCGGACCACAACTAGCATCGGTTTTTGTAGCTGTTGCGTTCAGGCTGTTGGTTCTGTTAATTGTTATAGTGTCAAGTGATATAAGCTGAGTAAACGGATTATCGCAGGCAGAAAATCTTGTTCTTACCACAAACTGGTTCGAGCCGGGCGGTGTGCAAAAATTTAAAAACCTTATATCCAGCAGACCGGGTGTTGTAGTGATCGTATCTCCTGTTGCTACAACGTTAGCTGACATATCCAAAAGTTCGGAGATGACATATCTTGATGCGCCGGCAGAAGGAACAAATCTATACCCCGTATTTGTTTCAGTCCAAAAAGCATTGTTTTTACCGGGAGCAGAAATCCATTTATCCCTTAACCAATTTTGCATCCCAAAAATTCCATTGCCTCCATTTGTATTTGATGAACATAATTTTTGCTGGAAAAAAAATTCTATGATACCGGTTGACTCATGGAGAACAATCTGAAAAGTATTCTGAGGCGATGCGCAATTAGTAGCCAGGACTCCGAAAACTCCAATATGATAATAGCTAACTACAAATTTTCTACATGGGGCAGTTCCGATAATCTCCCACTGGATTTTTCTATCAGGTGGGCTTGCGGCTGGTGTTGTCCTGGGGTCTAGATCAGAAAAAGCTGGCATTATTGCTGACTTTGGGTAATAAGCCGGGGAAGCAAGAGGACAACTAAAGCTTCCAGCAAAAGGAATCGGAGAGGTAATTGGCCAGGCATTATTACAACCTGCCATCGCTGTTTCAAAAGTCAGTAATCCATTAGACCCAACCACAGCTTTTGAAAATAAAGAATCATAAAAACAAAAAGTAAAAGGGAGGTTTATTAAACTGCTATACTCATCATCTGCATATAAAATTGGATCTTCATTTCCTGTTAGTGTAGAATAGGGAAATGGGGAATAGGGAATTGAAACTAATGTATAATCAGATGACGATTTTAAATGCGGTATCTGGAAAACCAATGTCGAACAAACCTGGTTACATGCAAGATTAATGACAGCCCCATTAATGTTAGTAGGTATGCAGCTTTGCGCTTTTGAAGTACCAGAAAATAGAAGGAAACAGCCAATAGAAGTAAGAAGCCTCAACAATTTCAGTCTCATAATCTGGTGTTGGTTGTATTATGTAAAACCCGGGTGTTAAACCAGGCGACAAGTTAAACAAAATATCGTTTCGGAACCTCATTTGACGGCTTGAATGGGAACAAAAAAGAGGGTTTCCCTTTACGACGGTATATCCTCCATATCATAGCGCTCCACTGATTCAATGCCGGGGAGGCTGAGCAGGTTTCGCACCAGGTTATCCAGTTCTTCTTTATCATGCACATAGAGGCGGATATTGCCTTCAAACAATCCTTCTTTGGCTTCAATGGTGATAGCAGAAATATTTATTTTCAGTTCGCCGGATATAAGATTGGTGATCTTATTCACAACTCCTACATCATCCAGTCCGATGATCTTGATACCGGTAAGGAAGGATATCTCTTTGTTCTTGGCCCATTTTGTTTTTACAACACGGTGTCCGTAACTGGCTAGTAATTTAGCAGCATTGGGACAATTGGTGCGGTGGATGGTGAGACCTTTTCCTGTGGTTACAAATCCAAATACATCATCACCCGGGATGGGCTTGCAACAATTGGCGAGATTGTAAACGATCTTATCGCTGCTTTCACCAAAAATAATAAGCTCGGCATCTTTTTTCCCGGGCTGGGGAATGTATTCTGTTTTTTCATACTGGATCTTTACCGGCTTCGGCGCTTCAATTTTATCGCCAAGCACTTTAAATTCTTTCAGGTCTTTCAGATCAATATTTTTTACTGCTACCTGGTAAAACAGGTCGAGGTTGGAGGGCAGTTTGTACCAGTGCACCAGCTCATCGATATTATGCTGCGACATGGATGCTCCCAATCCTTCCAGTTTTCTTTGCACCGTATACTTTCCTTCATCAGCCACTGATTTTTTTTCTTCCTTCAATGAATCCCTGATCCTTCCTTTTGCTTTGGAAGTTATCACAAAGCCCAACCAGTCCTCCGATGCTTTTTGTTTATTGCTGGTGATGATCTCCACCTGGTCGCCGCTATGCAGTTTATGACTGATGGGAACCAGCTTATGATTCACTTTAGCCCCGATGGTCTTTACACCAATGGCGCTGTGAATGGCAAAGGCAAAATCCAAAGCGGTGGAACCAATGGGCAGCATCTTTACATCACCCTTGGGTGTGTACACATAAATTTCTTCCGCAAGGAAACTTGTTTTAAAATCCTGCAGGAAATCAATGCTGTCTGTTTCCTGGTTACTGATCACTTCCCGTATTTGCTGAAACCATTTATCGAACCTGCTTTCATCAGCCTGGTCTTCTTTATATTTCCAATGGGCAGCTAATCCTTTTTCTGCGATCTCATTCATCCGCATGGTGCGTATCTGCACTTCCACCCAATTTCCCTGCGGGCCCATTACTGTAGTGTGCAATGCTTCATAACCGTTGCTCTTTGGATTGCTCAGCCAATCACGTAGTCTTTCCGGTGAAGGAGTATATTCATCCGTGATCAATGAATAAACTTTCCAGCAATCTTCTTTTTCCCGTTCCGGGGGTGAATCAAGAATAGCACGAACGGCAAACAGGTCATACACTTCTTCAAACTCCACTCCTTTCTTTTTCATTTTATTCCAGATGGAGTGTATGCTTTTTGGTCTTCCGAATATTTCGGCGTTGATCTGTGCTTTTTCTAATTTTTCTTTAATAGGCTTGATGAACTCGTTAATGAATTTGGTCCTTTCTTTTTTTGTTTCGCTCAGCTTCCGGGCTATCTCCCTGTAAATATCCGGCTCCATATACTTCATCGCCAGGTCTTCCATTTCTGTTTTAAGGTTGTACAATCCCATCCGGTGCGCCAGCGGTGCATATACATATACAGTTTCAGAAGATATTTTCAGTTGCGTTTCTCTTTTCATACTGTCCAATGTCCGCATGTTATGCAGCCGGTCGGCCAGTTTGATCAGTATCACACGGGGATCATCTGTCAGGGTCAGCAATATCTTTTTGAAATTCTCAGCCTGCTTGGAAGCATTCACATCAACTACATTGGAGATCTTGGTGAGACCGTCAACGATACGGGCGATCTCATTTCCAAATTCCCTTTCCACATCTTCTAAGGAGATATCGGTGTCTTCCACGGTGTCATGAAGCAATGCACAGATAGAGGAACGGATACCCAGGCCAATTTCATCGGCACAGATCTTAGCTACAGCGATCGGGTGGAGAATATAAGGTTCCCCGCTTTTTCGCCGCATGGTCTTGTGGGCATCAGCGGCCATTTCGAAAGCTGTCCGTATAAGGTCTTTGTCGCCGGGTTTTAATTTGGTCTTCAATACCCGCAAGAGGGAACGGTATTCCCGCAGGATGAGTTTTTTTTCCTCTTCTTCATTAAGATTGTATTTCGGTATCTGCGCAACAGTTTCCATTATCTACGAATTTACAAAAATAAGCCAAGAGCTCAAAGGAAAGGAGAGAAGAGATCATGTTTAAAGACATGAAACATTTGCTAAAGATCTTTAACAAAAAAGAGAAAAGAGATCTTGTACTCTTTCCTCTTTGATCCGGAGACAATATGATCAACCTTACTTCAGGAAATCATACCGCAATAATATCTCATGGCCGTTTGATCCGTTATCATACACACTTAGCGGTGTACTGAAAATATCAAAGCAATAACCAATTGTAAATTTTTTCTGGATTTTAACCCCTGCGGAAAGCATCCAGCTTTGCCTGGCCCGGAGAGCAATCCCCCACCAAAACAGTTCCTTATGTTCTACCCTTACACCTCCCTGGAATTCCATGGGCGAATTGGGGAGATAGATAAATAATACATTCGGGATAAGCTTTGTATTGCCATCCAGATCCCATGTATAATTGCCATGAAAATAATAATGCCTGTAAAGCCTTGCTTCTTCCGTCCTGTTCAGGTTACCCGAATAAAAATCGAGCTTTGATTGTATCAACTGGCTTACTGACGCACCTGCCCGGATCTTTTTCCCGTTATAAGCAATGCCAAAACCGGCATCTGCATTAAAACGTTTCTCGTTTCCCGCCAATACCGGGTCGTTACCCAATGAGGTCTGTAATTTGGCTTTATCTAAAGAGAATTGCTGCAATCTTGCTTCAAGACCCAGGGAAAAACTGCCGCCGTTTTTCAATGGTATATGATAAGCATAGGCCATTTCAAGACCGGTACGTTTGGTGGGTCCGGTTTCATCATTATACAGGTATGCGCCCAGCCCGATCTTTGCTTTTGACAAATAACCTGAACCAAAAACCAATACTGTTTTCGGGCTGCCTGGAATAGCATTCCACATGCTGCGGTATGAAGCCCCGATGATTAAATGTTTTTCTCCCCCGGCCGTAGCGGGGTTATGCAGGTTACCATGCATATCATACAAAGATGCTGTCATCAGTTGTTGAGCTTCCGCCCGGATAGCAATTGACCCGGAAAATAAAAGAAGAATGATATAGCGTTTCATAATTTTTTTTTGTTGGTTATCGCAGAATAGTCACATTGCCTTTTAGTAATTCTGTTTTGCCATTTAGAATGTTGAAAGAGATCACATAATAATAGGTTCCATCCGGCAAGGGTTTGCCTTTATAGGTCCCATCCCAGTCGTTCTTATAGTTGTTCGATTCAAAAACTTTGGCACCATAGCGGTTAAACACCTGTGCTTTTGCGCTGATAAGACAATTGCCATTTGTGATCAGCCACCTGTCGTTAATACCATCGCCATTGGGAGTAAAAGCATCCATGGGTTTGACACAGTAGGGAACAACTGTAATAATTACATCGTCGGTGGCGAAACATCCTGGTCCGGTTGTTACCCTTAATGTATAAGTGGTGGTTGCTGCCGGGCTGGCAACTGGTGTAAGAATAGTTGTTGAATTTAATCCGGAAGAAGGCGTCCACAAATAAGTACCCGCTGAACCTGTTGCTTGTAATTGATAGGAATCGCCTGCAAGAATAGTTGCATCTGGGCCTGCATTAACTGTTGCACCGGCAAAAACATTTATTAATAGTGTACGCTGAACAGAACATGTACCTAATGTTGCGGTAATAGTATATACTGTTGTAGTCTGGGGTGTCAAAACAGGATTGATAATATTCGGGTTGCTTACTCCTGATGTTGGTGACCAATTATATGTTGTTGCATTGGATACAAAAGGAGAATTAACGGAAGCACCCTGGCAAATACTTACCGGGTTTGCTATGTTCATCGTAAGATTATTTATAAAAACTACTGTTACCTGTTGAGCCGTTGTTTGACAGAGCGCACCGACTGTTCGGGCAAGCACTGAATAAGTGCCGGCCGGGACATTGTTAAATGAATTGGATGACTGCCATGTGTTTCCCCCGTTAATACTATATTCATAATTGGCTCCTCCACCTCCTGATGCAATAATAGTAATGGATCCGTTAGTACTGCAGTTGGCATCGGTTTTACTCACGGTCATTGTAAGTGTATTCTGTAATGTAATAGTTACCGGGTAAACGGTAGTGCAACCATTAACATCTGTAATCGTTGCCTGGTAATTTCCGGGTGCAAGATTAGTAGCGGTGGCGCCTGTCTGCACGGGGATTGTATTCCATGAATACGTATATGGAGAAGTGTTCCCTGTTACTGTTAAGGCTGCGCTTCCATTATTGCCGGCGCAGGTAGCGGGTGTAATAACTGAGCTGATATTCTGAAGATATGATTTACCTGACACCGCATAGAAACAAGCATTTGGATAGGGAGCATTGTTTCCTGCGGTAGTCACATTGGCAAAATTTATTTTCTGCAGGTTCTTTTGCTGGTTGGCGCAGGAAAGATTGATCTCGATATAATACATGCGCGGATTGGTTGGAAATGCATCTGCTCCGCTGGCAGGGGTAGCTCTTGTACAACGACCGAAACCAGAGACAACTAAATTAGTCGTGGCATTAAACCAGTCGGCGAGGCTGTAATTTGTTAAAGCAGTCGTAGATGATCCGTCCGTAAAAAAAAGAGTTGCATTCACGAGGCTGACTCCTTCTGTTGCAAAACAAAGTACCCTAATGCTCGTAAATTTAGCCGGTGTTGCGATATTCAGATCTCCATTTTGATTACGCTGCAACAACAACACGTTGTTGCCTGTATAAGGGGCCAGTTGGTAACTCCCGGCTGCATCAGTGATGATGCCATTATCGGGAAGTCCCCCGCCTCCAAACCCATTGGTAGTTCTGAAAGCAAGTGTATACATCACTTTGTTGGACTGAGTAACACCATCAAGGGATGTCGTGGTGGTGGTTAATGAACTGGTACCTGATTCGGCCACTACATCATGATTAAACCCGGTTATTGGCACCGTGATAAACTGCCCTGATGCTTTTTCAGCAATCAAAAAAAGGAAAATAAAAAAAACCGGTAATCTTGATTTTGTTTTACTAAACAACGATTGTAGTTGCGCGGCGTTGAATAATATTCTCATTTATAAAAATTTTGAAATAAGAACAAATTGATGCGGAATATACCTTGAGAAAGGCCAAACATACATTATTTATGAAATAAGGTAAAACTATCTTAAATACTTGTTTACATCAATTTTACCTGATTTTTTCAAACCGATTACTGGGCTAAAACCCTACATTTGCAACCCGAAATTGCGGGTGTGGTGAAATTGGTAGACATACCAGACTTAGGATCTGGCGCCGTGAGGCATGGGGGTTCGAGTCCCTCCACCCGCACTAAAAGCTGTTAGCTTATAGCTAATGGCTAAAAGCTAAAAATATGGCTACAGTTACCAAAGAAAATATCGGTCTGCTGCATGAGAAGCTGATCGTGAAATTAGAAAAGACCGACTATCTCCCTTCATTTGAAAAGGCCCTGAAAGAATACAGTAAGAAAGCCAATATTCCCGGTTTCAGAAAAGGAATGGTGCCGGCGGGATTGATCAAAAAAATGTATGGCACTTCATTATTTATGGATGAAGTATTGAAAACAGTTGACCGGGAGTTGATCGACTATTTGCAAAATGACAAGCTGGATATTTTTGCCCAGCCGCTTCCGCTGGAAACAGATATCAGCCAGATAGATGTCAATAATCCTGTTGATTATACTTTTCATTTCGAGATCGGCATGAAACCGGAATTTCAATTGCCTGACCTGGCAAAAGCAAAGATCACCCGGTATGTTGTGTCCGTGACTGATGATATGATCAACAAAGAAGTTGACCGTTTGCAGAATCGTTACGGAAATATGAAAGATGAAGAAACGGTTACCACCGAAGAGAATGTGCTGAACGTAAATTTTGTGGAAACAGATGCCGGTGGCAATGAGACCGAAGGGGGCGCCAAAAAGGACAACTCTGTCCTGGTAAAATATTTTTCAGAAGACTTTCGTAAGAATTGGATGGGAAAAAGGGCGGGCGACTTTGAAGTGGTGCAATTAAAAACTGCTTTTGATGAAAAAGAAAGAGAGTGGATCATCAGCGACCTGGGATTAAAAGACGATGCTAATGCAGCAGATAAATATTTCAAAATTGTAATTACAAAAGTGGGCTTGCTGGAGAAAAGAGAATTAAATGAGGAATTCTTTAACCAGCTTTATCCTAACAAAGACGTAAAAACAGAAGATGATTTTCGTAATAAGTTAAAAGAGGAAATTCAGTCATACTGGAACGGCCAGGCCAGGAACCAGATCCACGACCAGGTATTTCATGAACTGGTGGATCATACAGCGATAAAATTTCCGGAAGGATTTTTAAAGAAGTGGATCAAGACACAGAATGAGTCCGGCAAGAACCAGGAACCTAAATCAGATGAACAGGTAGAAAAAGAATTCCCGGCATTCCTGAGCCAGTTGAAATGGACATTGATCACAGATAAAATTGTTCAGGATAATGCTATACAGGTAACCCCTGACGAAATAAGAGGCTTTGCCAAACAGCAACTTTTCAGCTATATGGGTGGCGCCAACCTGAGCGATGATCAGCCCTGGGTGACTGATTATATAGAGAAGATGATGAAGGACAAAAAGTATGTGGAAGATTCATATAACCGCATACAGACACAAAAGATATTTGAATGGACGGAAACACAGGTAAGACCGGCCGATAAAGACATCAGTGCGGAAGAGTTCACTAAAATGGTAGAAGAACATCAACACCATCATCATTAAGTGAGGTTTAAGGTTTGATTTATTTAAGGTTCCGGGCAGCTGGAGCCTTTTTATTTGTGACAAATCGTCTTAATTATTGGTATTCGTGTCACCAATTTTGTGGTTTTCGCATTTGGACGGATATTTGATGAACTGAACCTGATCAGCACTAAATAAATATCTATGACATTTAATTCCGAGTTCGAAAAATATGCGGTGAAACACCGTGGTCTTTCCAGTAACACTTTGCACAGCTATGCTTCTCATATGGTGACAGCCATGACACCCAATATCATTGAGGAACGTTCCCTGAATGTAGCGGTAATGGATGTGTACAGCCGTTTGATGATGGACCGTATCATTTTCCTTGGCTATCCCATCAATGATGAAATAGCCAATATTGTTACAGCGCAATTGCTTTTTTTGGATTCTACCGACAGGTCAAGGGACATTAATATGTATATCAATAGTCCCGGCGGCGCCGTGTATTCAGGGTTGGGTGTATATGATACCATGCAATATGTAAGCCCGGATATCGCCACTATTTGCATCGGCATGGCTGCCTCCATGGCCTGTGTATTATTGGGAGCAGGCACCAAGGGAAAAAGAGCCGCCCTGAAACATGCGAGAGTGATGATGCACCAGCCCAGCGGAGCCATTGGAGGACAGGCCAGCGATATTGAAATAACCGTGAATGAAATAAGAAAACTGAAAGGGGAATTGTATGAAGTGGTAAATATTCATACCGGCAGACCCGTTGAGCAAATTGAAAAAGATTTTGACCGGGATAAATGGATGACAGCCGCTGAGGCCAAAGAATATGGATTGGTGGATGAAGTGTTGTTGACCAATCCAAGAAAACTGAAAAAAGATTAAGCCCCGAAGGGGAATAAAAAATAAAGAATAAGAAATAAGGAATGAGAAAATAGCCCCGGGTTTCAACCCGGGGAATGAAATGATAAAGAAGATTTCGCAGAACCCCGGAGGGGTTCAATAAAAGCTGAGTAGAATTACCGAACGATGAAGAGTGCGACGCAACAGGCGATGCCATGAAAAACAAAAGCTGGCTAAAAAATATTTAAAAGAAACAATACACATATGAACCGCAAACAATTTTTATACAATGACTGGAAACAGGATGATGACGATGAGTCCGAAAGAGAAGATAAACGGGATGACCTGAAAATGCTGAATAAAAAATTGGAAAAATATTTCTTTGAAAAAAGAAGTGTTTACCTCTGGGGTGTAGTGGATGATAAATCGGCAAGAGAGATCGTATCCAAACTTTTATTGCTGGATGCCGATAAGCCCGGAGAAGAAATAAAATTTTACATTAACAGCCCGGGTGGTGTTGTCACAAGCGGTATGGTGATGTACGATACCATGAAAATGATAAAGAGCCCGGTCAGTACTATTTGTATGGGTCTGGCTGCTTCGATGGGCAGCATTTTATTAAGTGGCGGGGTAAAAGGAAAGCGTTTCATTTACCCGCATGGCGAAGTAATGATCCATCAGCCATCCATTGGTGGTCATATACAGGGCGTCAGTACAGACCTTGAGATCCAGGCCAAACAAACCAGGAGAGTGAAAGAGATCGGCGCAACCATACTGGCTGAGAATTGCGGCAAAACCATGGAGCAGATCATGAAAGATTTTGACAGGGATTACTGGATGGATGCCGACGAAGCTATCAAATATGGTATCGTTGACAAGCTGATCAATAAACTTTAAACTGCTCGCTGCCAGGCTTTTAGCACGTCGTTATAAATTAAGCCGTTCCTTATCGGAACGGTTTTATACTTTTGTGAGTTCCGAATTCGTTTGTGATCCGTTATACTATAAGAAAAAATGGCAAAAAATCCTTTACACTGTTCTTTTTGTGGCCGTAGCCGTGATGAGGTGAAGATCCTTATTGCCGGCCAGGAAGGTCATATCTGTGAAAATTGCGTCGAGCATGCCCGTGAGATCATTGACCAGGAACTTACGATCAAAGACGACAAGACGACCTCTGCTTTCAAACTTACTGTAAAAAAACCCATGGAGGTTAAGAAATTCCTGGATGAATATGTGATCGGGCAGGACGATGCTAAAAAGGTGCTGGCTGTTGCCGTGTACAACCACTACAAAAGGTTACAACAAAAAAGCAACGAAACTACAACCAACGAAGTTGAAATAGAAAAGAGCAATATCATCATGGTAGGTGAAACAGGAACGGGTAAAACACTTTTGGCAAAAAGTATTGCCCGGATGCTGAATGTTCCTTTTACTATTGTTGATGCAACGGTATTTACAGAAGCCGGCTATGTAGGAGAAGATGTAGAAAGTATTTTGACCCGTTTATTACAGGTTTGCAATTATGATGTGGCCGCTGCAGAGCGGGGCATCGTGTATATTGATGAAATCGATAA